>CAZCEG010000240.1:0-4164 GCA_964497275.1 uncultured Oceanicaulis sp. | reverse complement strand
GGACAGGGCACTGGCAGCGGGACGCTTCGGCTTCACCCTTGCCCAGCCCTTGCGGGTTGAGGTGGGCGAGGTATCGGCCATGGTGCCGGTGGAAGTCGATCGCGAGGACCGCGTTACCTATCAGCGCCGCTTCGCCTCGCTGACGCCGTCGGGCCGCGAAGTATCGCTGGAAGCTGCCTGGCGCAGGCCGCTGGGTGAGCGCATGGACGCTACGCTGGCAGCCCGCGTCACGCGCGAGCCGGGCCATATCGCAAATGCCGAACCAGAGGCTCTCGGCTGGGCCGCCCTGCGGGCGCGCTGGTAAGCGTTGCCAGACGGGTAAGGGTGGGTAAGAGTGCGGTGCATGACAACGCGCTGCACTCTTCTTCGCCGCCTGCCCCCTCTCCTGACCCGCCGCGCTACCCTTGCCGCTGGGGCCGGTCTCGGTCTTGGCGCGCTGGGCCTCTCCTCGTGCAGCCGAAATGATGAAAGCCTTGCCGGTCTGTTGCGGGTCGCCATCGATACCGAGCCGGACAGTCTTGATCCGCTCAAAGGCCAGTTTGCCTCCTCTGCCCTGCTCTACAAGCAGCTGCACGCCCCGCTGACCGAGTACAGCCCGTCGGGCGGCCTCGCTCCGGGGCTCGCGCAAAGCTGGCGTTCAGAAGACGGAAGGACGTGGCAGTTCCGCCTCGCACCGGACCTCAAATGGTCCGACGGCATGCCCCTGACGTCCGATGACGTGGTATGGACGGCCCAGCGCGCGGTCGATCCGCGTACCGGTTTTGCCAATCTGGGTGATTTCTTTGCCGTGCGTGGGGCGCGCGATGCCCTGGCAGGGCGGGCTGCGGCCAGCGATATTGGCGTGAACGCTCCCGATGCCCGCACTGTCATTTTTGAGCTCGACACGCCGGTCGGCGCTTTCCCTGTACTGATGCGCGAGTTTTATCCCCTGCCCCGCCACGTGATCGAGGCGCGCGGCGACCGCTGGGTACGCGCGGAGAACTGGGTCAGCGCTGGCCCTTACCTGCTGCGTCAGGCGAGCGCGCTCACCTATCAGCTGCAGCGCAATCCGCGCTTCCATGCCGCGGCGGGCGTCGCCATCGCAAACGTCCGCGTGGACGTGATCGAGGATGAGGCGACGCGCGCGCGCCTGTTCCGCTCTGGCGATCTTGATCTGGCTGACCGGCCGCCCGCCGAACAGATCGGCTTCCTACAGCGCGAGATTGGTGACCGGCTCCACGCCTTTGATGCGCCGATCCTGACCTATCTCAAACTCAATCACCGCAAACCCGGCCTCAGCGATGTGCGGGTGCGCCGGGCGTTGTCTCTGGCGGTGGACCGGCAGTTCCTCGCCGACAATTTCTTCAGCGGCGAAGCATCGCCTACCGTGCACGTGATCCGGGCGGAAACGCTGGAAGAATCTACCGGGCCCATCGTGCCGGGCCCTGATCCCGATGCGGCGCGGGCGCTTTTGGAGGAGGCCGGTTGGGGCGCAGGCAATCCGCTGCGGCTGCAGTTTCGCGTATCGTCCGGCGGGCGCGAGCGCATAGCCATCGCCATTGCTGACGATCTGCGCCGGGCCGGTTTCGGGATCGATATCCTCGCCTCCTACCCGCACGACATCAATCAGGCGGTCGCGGGCGCCGATTTCGACATGACGCTGGGGCGCTATGACCGGGGGCTGAAATCGGAACCGGACTTCATGCTGGAGCCGTTTGCGCCCGGCGGCTTTGCTGATGATACGGGCTGGTCAGGGCCAGGACGGGAGCGGTTTGCCGAGCTGATGGAGGAAGCGCGCGGCCTCGTCTCGCGATCTGAGCGCCTCGCGGTCCAACGTGAAGCTGAATTCACTTTCCTCCAGGACCAGTGCAATGTGCCGCTGCTGCATGAGCGCGCCTTCTGGATGATCTCAGAGCGGGTCAGGCGGCGCAATGACAGCCTGCAACCCCAGCTCTGGCGGGATTTGAGTCTGGGGTGATGGGGATGACGGCGGATGAAGCGCTCACTCGCTGGCAAAGCGATCTTGCCCGCTACCGGCTAACGGATGAAGGCGACAGGATCGGCCGGCGCATCATCGGCAATCATGAAGGGCTTTTGCGCCATTATCACGGGCTCGCGCATCTGGCGTTCCTGTTCAGCGAGATCGAGGCCCATGGCGATCTGATACGCGAACCGGAGCGCCTTGTTTTTACTGCATGGTTTCACGACGCCATCTATCTGAGCTGGCGCAAGGACAATGAGGAGCGCAGCGCGTTATGGGCCGAAAGGGCGCTTGAAAGCATGAGCGCATCTGCCGGTCTTTGCCAGCGGACGAGCGCCCTGATCCGGCGAACTGCCAATCACGCGGCTGGTGGCGCTGACGGAGACGATGCGCTGTTTCTCGACATGGACTGTGCCATTCTGGGGGCAGCGCCGGACATTTATGCCCGTTACGCGGCGAACGTCCGACGGGAGTATTTCTGGGCGCCAGCATCGCTTTACCGGAAAGGCCGGTCAGCCTTCCTGAAGGCACAGCTCGACCGGCCGCGGATTTTCCTCACCGACCTGTACGAAGCGCGGTTTGCTGAACAGGCCCGTGAAAATCTGCGCCGTGAACTCGTTCAACTGCAATCGTAAGCAGCCCCAGAGGATCGGCCTTTTGCCCCAGCAGGTGTTGTGGAGGGACGCAAATTGGATTTTGCACCCCCACATGCTATCTAGAAAGGCGTTCTAGAAAGGTTTGCCGTCATGGGCCTCAGCATCAAGACCGAAGAAGCCGACCGGCTGGCGCGCGAACTGGCGCAGCTGACCGGCGAGACCCTGACTGAGGCCATCACCAAGGCTATGCGCGAACGGCTGGAGCGCCTGCGGGCAGAGCAGGCGGCCAAGGGTGATTATGTGGAGCGCATGAAGGCGTTCGTGAACGAGCACGCCCACTTGTATGATCGCCGACCGGTCACGAAACAGGAATGGGATGAAGCCTGCGGCGACACACCAGAACAGTTGGGCCTTCCTAAGTGGTAGTGCTGGATAGCTCTGCCATTGCCGCGATCCTGTTCAAGGAACCAGAAGCACCCGACTGCATGTCGGCACTTCGCGAATATGACCTCCGCCTCATTTCAGCGGTCAACTATGTCGAACTTGGCGCCGTTCTGGCTGGACGTGCGCGGCCGGAAAACCGGCTCACTGCACTCGCCAATCTCGACGACTACCTGAACAACTTCTTCATCACCATCGCTCCGGTAGATGACCGGCTGGCCCGTGCAGCCATGAAGGCCAGGGTTGAGTATGGGCAGGGTTTTGGCACGGGCGGCGGGCTTAATTTCGGCGATTGTTTCGCCTATGCGCTCGCCAGACAGCACGATGCGCCCCTACTCTATGTCGGCAATGATTTCGCCCGCACCGATATTCGTTCCGCGTTGTGAACATCTACCCCCTCGCCATGGGGGCAAATTGGCGCTAACACCCGCTTCTAGCATGTAATCAGAGTCGATCCGCGCCCGGTCTTGGCCCACAAGCCCGGCTGCGCGGATACGCGCGCGAAAAGAACGGAACACCTGATGCCCAGACGCACCGATATCAGCTCCATCCTCATCATCGGTGCCGGGCCTATCGTCATCGGTCAGGCCTGCGAGTTCGACTATTCCGGCGTCCAGGCGGTCAAGGCCCTGAAAGAAGAGGGCTACCGGGTCATTCTGGTGAACTCCAACCCGGCAACGATCATGACCGATCCGGGCCTGGCCGACGCCACCTATATCGAGCCGATCACGCCGGAAATGGTCGCCAAGGTGATCGAGAAGGAGCGCCCGGATGCGCTGCTTCCCACCATGGGCGGGCAGACCGCGCTCAACTGCGCGCTGGAGCTGGAAAAGCGCGGCGTGCTGGAGCTGTTCGGCGTGGAGATGATCGGTGCGAAGGCCGATGTCATCGACAAGGCGGAAAACCGCCAGCGCTTCCGCGACGCAATGGACAAGATCGGCCTTGAAAGCCCGAAATCGCGCGTCGTCCACTCCCTCATCGAGGCTGAGACCGTGCTGGAGGAGCTGGGGCTCCCGGCCGTCATCCGCCCCTCCTTTACGCTTGGCGGCACGGGCGGCGGCATTGCCTTCAACGTGGAGGAATACCGCGAGATCGTCAGCACAGGCCTTGCCGCATCCCCCGTCAACGAGGTGCTGGTGGAAGAAAGCGTGCTCGGCTGGAAGGAGT
>CAZCEG010000239.1:0-4184 GCA_964497275.1 uncultured Oceanicaulis sp. | reverse complement strand
CTGCGAAAATGGCTCAAACCACACTCACGAAGCTGAACATATGGGACAGCCCCTTTTTTTTTAATGCTCAGCCCATTAGGGCTTCGCTCCTCGCTAAAGCTGCGGGCGCGCGGTCGACCGTGTTGTCTCCCCCCGTTTACGGGGGGAGTGGTCCGAAGGACCGAGGGGGGGATTATTCAAAAAACGCCCCCCTCCGTCTCGCTAGCGCTCGACACCTCCCCCGTGAACGGGGGAGGACACCACCCCTACCCATTCAATGCGGCCAGTACCTCATCGACATGGCCCGGCACCTTGACCTTGCGCCAGACCGCCTTGAGCTTGCCGTCAGGGCCGATCAGGAAGGTGGAGCGGTCAATGCCCATATAGGTCTTGCCGTACATCTGCTTTTCCTGCCACGCGCCATAGCGTTCGGTCACGTCGCTGTCAGCGTCGGAAGCCAGAATGACCTTCAGGCCATGCTTGGTGCGAAACTTGCCATGCTTGGCGACGGTATCCTTCGATACGCCGATGACAACTGCACCTGCCGCCTCGAACTCGTCAATTTTCTCGCTAAACCCGATTGCTTCTTTCGTGCAGCCCGGAGTGTCATCCTTCGGGTAGAAATAGAGAACCACGCTCTTGCCCTTGAAGTCTGACAGGGTGACGGTCCCGGCTCCGTCCGTCGGCATTGAGAAGTCCGGTGCGATATCGCCGGCTTTAAGCGCGCTCATGCGTGTTCTCCTGGTGTTGCGCCCGGCGGGGGCCGGGCCTGTCCTGGCCAAATGTGGGTGGCGCGGCGCTCACGTCCAGTGTTCCGCAGTGAAACAGGTCCGCCGTGCTGGCTAGAAGCGCCCGACTTGCCCTGATCTACCTGCTCGAAGCGGCTGCTGTGCTGCTGGCGCTGGTGATCTTTGCTGCCGCCGCCCTTTTGTGGCGTCTGGCGACGGGGCCGGTCGATCTCGATGCGCTCGCGCAAAGCCTGCGCCCTGCCATCGCCGAGGCGCTGGGCGGTGAAGAGGCGCAGTACGGGGCCGCAACGATCCGCTATGCGCCAGACCTGACGGCCCTCGTGGTCGACATGCGCGCCGTGCAGGTGACGGCCCCGGGCGGCGAGGTGCTGGCGGCGGCTCAGCGGGTGGAACTGGCGCTCGCCCTCGACCAGCTGGTGATCGGACGCGTCCGCCCGGTCGCCATCATTGCCGAAGGCGGCATATTCAGTGTCAGCCGCGACGCAGACGGCACGCTGTCAGTGCGCCTTGGCGGGCGCTCGGCCATTGCCGGGGAGACGGCAGACCCGCAGGCAACCGCCCTTCTGTCGCGCCTGCGCCGGGCGGAGATAAGCGGCGCCGAGCTGCGCATTGATGACGCGGTGAGCGGGCTGTCGGCCCGCTTCATTGACGCAGCTGTCCGGCTGAGCGCCTCGCAGGAGCGCCGCCAGCTATCGGCCAGCGCGCGGCTACTTGCGCCCGGCGGTCCTGTGCCGGTGGCGCTGGATCTGGTAACCGTGGCCGATTTCGAGGAGGTGTTCCTCGCGTTTTCAACGCAGGACCTTGTGCCTGCCTCGCTCGGCCCGCTGCGCGGGGGCTGGAGCCAGCTGTCCGCGCTCGATTTTCCCGTCACCGCCTCCATCGTCATCGATGCCAGCCGGGCTGAGGGCCTGCGGGCGGTAGAGCTGGACCTTTCGGCCGGCGAAGGGCTGGTACGGCGCGCAGACGGCAGTCTGGCGCTCAATTCTGCCGTTCTGGCGGCCTCGCTTGATGCCGCGGGCGGGGAGCTGAACATCCGCACGCTCCAGCTCGACAGCGTGCTCGCCCGGATTGATCTCAGTGGCCGCGTTTTCGACTTTGCCGGGTTTGACGACGCCTTCCCCAGCCGCGCCCGCTATGAGTTTGCGCTGGGGGCAGGGGAGGTGGCGCTGGAGGGTGTCTTTCCCGGTCCCGTTCTCTGGGAGGCCGTCTCCGCCCAGGGCTCCATTGATCTTGAAGAGCGCCGCCTCGCCTTTGATGCGCTCCGTGCCAGCCTGCTGGAGCTGGAGGGCGAGTTTGAGGGCGCGGTTGCGCTCCACGATACCGCCATTGGCCTGCGTCCACAGATTGATGTGACGGGCACGATTGACGGCGTGATCACCAAGGAAGCCGTGCTGGCGCTATGGCCGGTCGATTTCGCGCTCGGGGCCCGCGACTGGGTGAGCAGCTCCATCCTCGCCGGGCAGCTTGCCAATGCCCGGCTGAACATCGCCATCCCGCCGGCGGCATTTGAAGCGGGGGCGCTGGCGGACGAAGACCTGTCGCTCGCTTTTGATTTTTCCGGCGCACGGGTGCGCTACATCTCCACCATGACGCCGCTGGAGGGCCTTTCCGGCTCGGCAGAGCTGCGTGGCAGCTCGCTCAGCCTGACCGGGCGTTCGGGGCGCATTGGCGACATCATCATCGATAGCGTGTTTGTGGAGATACCCCGCTTTGTGCCCATCGGCGCGCCTGCCCGCTTTGGCGGGGAGGGCAGGGGAAGCCTGTCCTCGCTGATCGCCCTGCTCGACCAGCCGCCGCTGGAGCTGGCATCGGGCTATGGCTTTGATGCAGGCGCACTGGCGGGCGAGGGCGCGGTGCGCTTTGAGATCACCCGGCCGATGCGCCGCAGCGTGCCCTATGAGGATATCGGATTTGATGTGTCGGGGCGGTTTACCGGCGCGTCGGGCCCCAGCGGCATTGGCGAGATACGCTTTGAAGAGGGCGACCTGACCTTCCGCGCCGATAGCGAGGGCATGCTGGTTACCGGCGATATTCAGGTCGGACGGTCGCGCGCCCGCCTCGACTGGAATGAGCGCTTCCGCGCCGGGGACGGCCAGCCCTCCACCCAGGTGCGCATCGTCTCCAATGCCGATGCCCGCGATCTGGACCTTGCCGGTATCGAGGCGCGCAGCATCATTGACGGCCGGATCGGGCTTGATGCGGCCTTTAGCGGCAACGGGTTCAGCTTTGACCGCCACGTTGTCCTGGCCGACCTGACCGATGCGGCGCTCGCCTTTCCCGACGGGCTGTGGACCAAGCCGCGCGGCCTTCCCGCAGCGCTGGAGCTGGTAACGGGACGCACCCCATCTGGCGGTGTCGCGATCGAGCGCCTCGCCATGCTGGGCGACGGGCTGGACGTGCAGGGCGCGGCGGAGCTTGCCAGCGACGGCCAGCTTGTCAGCGCGGACATGACGCGCATGGTGCTCGGCGATCAGGCCGATCTCACCTTGCAGGCCAGCCGGCCGGAGGGTGAGGACGGGCCCTTGCAGATCGATATTGAAGGCCGCTTCTTTGATGCCAGCCAGTGGCTCGACAGCGTGATTTCAAGCGGGCTGAGCGCAGAGGGCGGGCTCGGCGAGATGGCCCTGTCGGCCTCTATTGATGCCGTGCAGGTGGGCGAGGTGCGCTATGCGGGCGTGGCGCTTGCGATGATCGGGGACGATGCAGGCATGCAGAGCCTCCAGCTGGATGCGAGCCTGCCGCGCGGACCGGTACGCATGGCCATCACCCCGCAGGAGGCGGGCGGGCGCGTTCTGCAGGTGGAGACCAGCGATGCCGGGGCGCTGCTCACCACGCTTGGCGGGTTTGGCAATATTACCGGCGGCGCCTTGCGCCTTGATGCCACCATGCCGCCTGCCGGCACGCCCGGCGGCATGCAGGGCCGCATCAGCGCAAACGGCTTCCGGCTGGAGCGCATGCCGCTGCTGACACGCATCCTGGCCGCCGGATCGCTGGAGGGGCTCGGCAGCCTGCTCTCCGGTCAGGGGATTGATTTTGAGCAGATGGAGATGGAGTTCACCCTGCTCGACGGGCTGGTGGAGATGCGTGAGGGCCGCGTGGCCGGTCCCGCGCTGGGGCTCACCTGGTCGGGCATTGTCGATACGCAAGGTGAGCGCCTCAATCTCAATGGCACCATCCTGCCCTCCTACGGGCTGAACTCGCTTCTGGGCAATCTGCCGCTGGTGGGCGAGCTTCTCACCTCGCGCAGGGGCGAAGGCGTGATCGGTGTCACCTTCACCGCCGAAGGTCCGTTCGAGACCACGCGCGTCACCGCCAACCCGCTATCGGCGCTGGCACCGGGCGTGCTGCGCCGGATTTTTGAAGGCACGTCGGCCTTGCGCGAGCTTGAAGCCCTCGAGGCGCGCCGTCAGGAGCAGGGCACGCCGCCTGTCGACATCATGGACGCGGAGGAAAGCG
>CAZCEG010000238.1:0-4260 GCA_964497275.1 uncultured Oceanicaulis sp. | reverse complement strand
CTGGCCGGCATGCATGTCGTGCGCATGGAAACCGATGGCGACCGTGTGATCGGCCGCGAGCGGCTTCTGGAAGACCTTGAAGAGCGCATCCGCGATGTCCGCACCGGACCGGATGGCTTCATCTACATCACCACCGACAGCGATGAGGGCCGCATCCTGCGCCTCGTACCTGCCGAATAGACAAAAGGCTCAAGCTGGCCGTCGCGAGCGGAACGCGGCGGCCAGCGTGCCATCATCAAGATAATCAAGCTCCCCGCCCACCGGCACGCCGCGCGCCAGCGAGGTGATGGAGACGCCCGTACCCACCAGCCTATCCGCGATCACGTGGGCCGTGGTCTGGCCATCGACCGTGGCGTTAAGCGCGAGGATCACTTCGGTGACACCCTCGCGGCTGACACGCTCGATGAGGCTTGCAAGATTGAGATCGTCCGGGCCCACGCCATCAAGGGCAGACAGAACGCCGCCGAGGACGTGGTAGCGCCCCGCATAGGCCCCTGCCCGCTCCAGCGCCCACAGGTCGCCCACCGTCTCCACGACGCAGATCACCCCGCCCGCGCGCTTCGGGTCCCGGCAGACCGTGCAAGGGTCGGAGACATCAAGATTGCCGCAAACGCTGCACGGGCGGATCTTCTCCGCCGCCTCGGCCAGTGCCGCCGCCAGCGGCTCCATCAGCACGTCGCGCTTCTTCATCAGATGCAGGGCAGCCCGGCGCGCCGAGCGCGGGCCCAGCCCCGGCAGCTTGGCCAGAAGCTGGATCAGCCGCTCGATTTCAGGGCCTGCCGTGCCTGCCATGGGGTGATGCTCCGCGCTGCCAAAAACCAAACAAATTTTGATACCGATTGCAGAATCCAAAAAATAGGGTCAATTTTTTGGATTGAAGGCGGAGAATCAAAATGCGTTTGACTGACTTTAGCGCGGATTCACCCGGCACGCTGGTGCCTACGATCAATGGATTGCAGGCATTTGTTCCCGATGTCCTTCCGCCAGAAATTGCTGTAGCCGATCTGGTTCCTGACCTGCAGGCTGCCACCCTGGCTCTTGGTGAGCTGAAGGGCGCAATAAGCCCTCTGGCCAATCCCGAGCTCGTCATCCGCCCCATGCAGCTTCGCGAGGCGGTTAGCTCATCCAACATGGAAGGGACGTTCACGACCTTTACCGATCTGCTCGTGTTCGATGCAGGCGGCCCCTCTGACCCACGGCAGGATACCGTCGAGGTCCACAATTACCTGAAGGCACTACGGCACGCAGACAGGTTGCTGCAAGACCTTCCTGTCTGCAGCAGGTTGATAACCGAGCTGCATAAAACCCTGCTATCGAACCTGACAAAGAAAGGAAGAGGAGCCGCAGTCGAGCCCGGATTTCTCAAGAAGCATCAGAATTTCATTGGAGGTACGCCAAAGAGTCCTCGTTTTGTGCCTCCACCACCTGCCGAAGCGGCAAAGGCCTTAAGTGAACTCGAGACATTCATCAACAGGCCTGACCGCAAAGGCCTCGAGCTTATTGATGCGGCGCTTATCCACTATCAGTTTGAAACCATACACCCGTTCCCGGACGGTAATGGCCGTGTCGGCCGCATACTCATCCCGGTTTATCTGCAAGCAAGCGGCATTATCGATGGCCCGTACTTGTATATGAGCGAGTATTTCGAGCGCCATAAGGATGAATACATCGATCTGATGTACTCAGTGAGTAGCTCTAATGGTTGGATTTCCTGGATAAAATTCTTCCTGAACGGAGTACGGGACTCGTCCCGCTCGGCGATCACCACAACCAAGCAATTAATAAGTTGCAGTGATTTTTTCCGGCAGCAGATAATGGCAGGCCGAGGTCGTTCAGCCGTTCTTGTTCAGATCATGGATCTTTTACTGTCACACCCGGTCCTGTCCGTTGCACAGATCGCACACCGTATCGGGCAGTCTGATCAGACAGTAAGGAACAATCTGGGCTGGCTGATCGAGAACGACCTGGTTCGTGAACTCAACCATCACCGTCCGAAGCTTTACATTAGCCCGCTTGTTCTCGACATCATCTCCGGGCATCAGGAGCAGGTCTAGGACTTCACCCCGAACGGCATGTCGAAGCCCGGCGGCAGGCCAAGCCCGCTCGCCGCTTCGCTCAATACCTTGGCCTGCGCCTGATCCGCCTTGCGCTTGGCATCGGCGAGCGCGGCAAGAAACAGGTCTTCAAGGATTTCCGGCTCGGACGGGTCAATCAGCGACGGATCGATTGTGACTTTTCGGGGCTCGCCCTTGGCTGTCAGCGTTATGCGCAACAAGCCGGCACCGGCTTCTCCGGTCACTTCCAGCTGGTCCAGGCGGGCCTGCGCCTCGCCCATCTTCTTTTGCATTTCCTGGGCCTGCTTCATCAGCCCGGCAAGGTCTTTCATGGCTTTCGCTCCTGATGGGGGGCAGGTTCGACGGCAGGTGCTGGCGACGGTTCCGGTGCGATTATGGCTTCCAGCTCCGCACCGGGAAACAGGGTCAGCGCCTTGACCACGGCCGGATCGCGCATGGCGCGCTCCCGGCGCTCTAGCGCCTCTCGCCGTGCTCGTTCACGCAAGGTCTCGACGCCGGGCGCGCGTCCACGCGAATCCACCAGCCAGCGCTGGCCCGTCTGCGCCTGAAGGAAGGCCGCGAGCCTCCCCGACAGCTCGTCAGGCGCGCCCTGCGCTGCCTCGAAGACGAGCTTGCCCTTGCCGATCGAGACAAGGCGCACGAAGCGCTCCACCTGATCTTTCAGCAGCACCTCGCGTTCTGCATCGATCATGGCTAGGAGATCAGCAAGGCTTTGTGGGCCTGCGCCATGATCATGGCTCTCCGCCTCTGCCTCACCATCATCATCAGCGGCGCTGGCAGAGGCGCCGGGCGCATCTGACGGCGCAGAAGAAGCAGAGGACGGGGCGGAGGCCGGCAGGGTCGCTCCCTGCGCCATGGCCGCGATCAGGCGGGCGGCTTCTTCCGGACCGGGAAGGCTTGCTGCACTCATCAGGCGGATAATGGCAATCTCGACAGCGGCCATCGGATCGGGCGCGCTGCGCACGTCCTCAAGGCCTGACAGCGCTGTCTTCCAAAGGCGCGAGAGGCTGGCGAGCGAATGGCTGTCCGCGAGCGCGTTCAGCCGCGCAACCGTCTCTGCCGCCTCGCCCAAGGCAGCGTCGCTGCCAGCCGCCTTGAGCCGGTTCATGGCGTGCAGGTAATCGAGCACATCGCGCATCAGCACTTGCGGGTCGGCGCCGGCATCATACTGGTGGGCCAGTTCGCTGAGCGCCTTGCCACCATCGCCAGACAAGGCTGCTTCCAGCAAATCCAGCACGCGCGACCGGTCGGCAAGGCCCAGCATGTCGCGCACCTGAACCGCGCTGACGGGGCCAGCCTCGCTGCCCTGAACGATGGCCTGATCGAGCAAAGAGAGCGCATCGCGCACCGAGCCTTCAGCCGCGCGGGCAATGGCGGCAAGGCCGTCAGCCTCCACCACCGCGCCTTCCAGCTTGCAGATGCGCTCCAGATGACTGGTCAGCACATCGCTTGGCACGCGCTTCAGGTCGAAGCGCTGACAGCGGCTGAGGACCGTCACCGGGACTTTGCGGATTTCGGTCGTCGCGAAGATGAATTTCACATGCGGCGGCGGCTCTTCCAGCGTCTTCAGGAGCGCGTTGAAGGCCGAGGTGGACAGCATGTGCACCTCGTCGATGATGTAGACTTTGTACCGCGCGGAGACCGGTGCGTAGCGCACCCCGTCCAGTATCTCGCGTATGTCGTTGACGCCGGTGCGTGAGGCGGCGTCCATCTCCATCACATCGACATGGGCCGAGCGGGCAATCGCATCGCAATGGATGCCCGGCGGGTCGATCTCGATGGAGGGGCCTTTGCGGGCGTCGCTGTCATAGTTCAGCGCCCGCGCGATAAGGCGCGCCGTCGTCGTCTTGCCCACCCCGCGCACGCCGGTCAGCATGTAGGCATGGGCAATGCGCCCCGCGGCAAAGGCGTGGGTCAGCGTGCGGACCATCGCGTCCTGACCGATCAGATCAGGGAAACGCTGCGGGCGGTATTTGCGGGCAAGAACCTGATAGCCAGCCGGGCTGAGCGGCGCATCGAGGCCCGGCAGGGCGGGACCAGCGTCCTCGCTCCCGAGGTCCAGCGCATCGCTTTCCGGTTCGATATCATCCATGCGGGTGACGGCCTTCCCGGACTGGCGGCGGCGAAAAAAGCGGAAGGCGGCGGAAGACCGCCAGCCGCTCCCGCGCTTCCCGCTGTGGCTGCG
>CAZCEG010000237.1:0-4283 GCA_964497275.1 uncultured Oceanicaulis sp. | reverse complement strand
TGGTTCCCGTCCTGGGAGGCGCGTTACCGGTGGAGGCGCGGCCATGAGCGCGCGCATCAATTTTACGCTTGGCCTCGCTGCGGCGGCGGCCTTGAGCATCCTTGTCGCGCTTCTCGCGGGCAGTGGCCCGGCGAGCATTGCTGACATGCTGGCGGTGCTGACGGGGGCTGAAGCCGATCCGCTGCTGGCAACCGCGCTTCTGGAAATTCGCCTGCCGCGCATCCTCACCGCCTTTCTGGTCGGGGCCGCGCTGGGGCTGGCAGGCGCTGCATTGCAGGGGCTGTTGCGCAATCCGCTGGCCGATCCCGGCGTGCTCGGTGTCTCCGGCGCATCGGCGCTCGGCGCGGTGGTCGCTGTCTATTTCAACCTCGCTGCCGTTTCGGTCTGGGTGATGCCGGGGCTCTCCATCGCGATGGCGCTGGCGGCGACCGCTCTGCTCTATGCGCTGGGTGCATCGGCGGTTTCCACCACGCGGCTGGTGCTGGTGGGGGTCGGCCTTTCAAGCTTTGCAGGGGCGTTGATGGCGCTCCTGATGAACCTTGCGCCCAATCCGTTCTCGCTCTCCGATCTCGTCAACTGGCTTCTTGGATCGGTGGTCAACCGGTCCTGGCTCGATATCGGCTTTTCAGCGCCGTTCTGGATCGCCGGGGTCGTGTGTGTGCTGCTCGCCGCGCCGGGCCTGCGCGCCCTGACACTGGGCGAAGAAGGGGCGAGCGGCATTGGCGCAGACGTTCCGCGTACGCGGCTTCTGGTCATCGTGGGCAGTGCGCTCCTGACCGGAGCGAGTGTGGCGGCAGCCGGCATTATCGGCTTTGTCGGCATCGTTGCGCCGCATCTGGTGCGCCCTTTCGTGCGCCATGATCCGGGCGATCTTCTCATCCCATCTGCCCTGTTGGCCGGGACCATTCTCGTCCTTGCCGATCTGGCGGTGCGGGTTCTGCCCTTCGCCATCGAGCTGAAGCTAGGTGTTGCGGCAGCCCTGATCGGCGCGCCGGCCTTCATCTGGATCGCAGCCAGAGCACGGGGGATGGGCGAATGAGCGCGCCTCTCTCGCTTGTGTCGGCCGGATATGACGTGCGGGGCCGCGTGCTGCTGCACCCGGCAACGCTCGGCCTTCAGCCCGGAACGCTGACCTGCCTTGTCGGGCCCAATGGCGCAGGCAAGACCACGCTGATCAGGCTGTCGGCAGGTATCCTGCCTCCAACGAGTGGTGTGGTGCGCCTTGGCGGTGAAGCCGTGACCGCACTGGACGCGCGCGAGCGGGCCAGACGGGTCTCCTGGCTGCCGCAGGACAGGATGAGCGCGTGGGCGATGCGCGGAGTGGATATCGCGGCGCTCGGCCAGTTCGGGCAAGGCGGGCAGCCTTATGAACGCCTTGGAGACAGGCCCCGCGCGGCGGTCGATCGTGCTCTTGCGCGCTGTGGTGCCACCTCCTTCGCCCATCGGCCAATGACAGAGCTTTCCGGCGGGGAGCGTGCGCGCATTCATCTGGCCCGTGTGCTGGCGGCTGAAGCGCCGGTTCTGCTGCTGGATGAGCCACTGGCTGCGCTTGATCCGCGCCATCAGCTAGACGTGATGGCCCTGCTGCGCGAGGAGGCTCAAGGCGGCCGCGCCGTTCTGGCGGCCCTGCATGACCTCGCCAGCGCGCGGCGCCACGCAGACCGCGTGCTGGTGATGGAGGGCGGACGCATCCTCGCCGATGGTCCGCCGGTGGCCGCGCTTTCCCCCGACATTCTCGCCCGCGTGTTTGCCGTCCGCGAAGACGGCGCTGGCGGGCTGCAACCCGTTTGACTTTGGACAGGAGTTTTCATGAGACAGATCAGCCTTTTTGCGCTCGCCGCCAGTATCGCAGGTACTGGCCTTGCCCATGCGGAGACCACCGAGGCGCACGAGACCATCGTCGTGACGGGAACGCGCGTGGCGCTTGCGGCAGAACGCCTGCCTCTGCGCGTCGATGTGCTGGACCGCGAGAGGATCGAGCTGGAAGGCATCACCAGCCTCAATGAAGCGCTTCAACGCTTTCCCGGTCTCTCCGTAGTGCAGTCCGGCGGGCTTGGAGCAACCAGCTCCATCTTCACGCGCGGCACCAATGCCAAGCACACGCTGGTGCTGTTCGATGGCATCAGGCTCAACGACGCGTCCACGCCTGCTGGCCAGTTCGATGCCGGTCAGGACATTCTGGGCGATATCGAGCGGGTCGAGATCGCGCGTGGGCCGCTTTCCGCGCTCTACGGTTCGGACGCAATCGGCGGGGTGATCAATCTCATTCCGCGCATTGGCGGCGAAGAGACGTTCTCGCCCTGGCTGGATATTTCGGCCGGTTCCTTCAACACCTTTCGCCTGCTCGCAGGTGCTTCAGGAAGTTTGGACCGGTTCAGCTACGGCGTCAGCGCCGAGCATTTCCAGACCAATGGCTTCAATGTGACGCCTGCGCGCATGGCGCTGTCGGGCAATGAGCGTGATGGCGGTGAGGTGACCACACTCACCTTCAACGGCGCCTATGACCTTATAAATGGCTTCACCCTGACAGGCCTTTTGCGTCACCGCGCGAGCACCAGCGAGTTTGATACCTTTTCCGGCGGTCCCGGCTTCTCCCAGCGCGCCGATGACCCGGATCTGGAAGTGTCCCGCTATGACCAGATGGTTTGGCGGAAAGGGCTGGACTGGCAGCGCGCCGATGGCGGGCTTGCCTCCACCGTGCGCTTCGGCGAGGTGATCACGGATCGTGAAAGCCGCAATGGCCTACAGGTGACCGACACCTATTCTGGCCGGCGGACCTTCGCCGAATGGCTGAATGAATGGCGGCCAGGGCTTTCAGGCTTCAGTGAGCCGGTCATTGCCTTCGGTCTGCAGCTTGAACGGGACAGCATTCGTAATGACACGGCGTTTGAAAACCCGATCTCGCGCGCAGAAGGTCATGTGGGCGGTTATGCCTCGATTACGGCGGGTCTGGGCGCGGCGATCGATCTGACCGCGTCCGCCCGGATCGATGATTTTGAAGGCTTTGACACCGAAACGACCTGGGCCGTTGGCGGCGTGTTCACCTTGTCCGGCACTCCTGCCCAGCTTTTTGCCCGCTACGGCACGGCCTTCAAGGCACCGACCCTGTCAGAGCGCTTTGCAAGCTCTGCCTTCACCACGCCGAACCCTGATCTGAGGCCGGAAACAGCAACAAGCTGGGAGGTCGGCGCGCGCTCTGCCTTCGATCTGGGTCGGGACAATTTCGCCACGCTGTCGCTCAGCTATTTCGAGACCGGCATCGAGAACCTGATCGAGAACGTGTTCGACTTCACCACCTTCACCGGCACCAACCAGAATGTCGGCCGGGCCGATATTTCCGGCTGGGAGTTGGCAGGCACGCTGTCGCTGGGCGCAACGCTCCAGCTGGATGCCGACTATGCGAACGTGGACGCGATCAATGCGGTGACGGGCACGCAGCTCCTGCGCCGTCCGCGCCATGCCTGGTCGGCGGGTGCACGCTGGACGCCGGTGGACGCGCTGTCGCTCGCTGTGCGTTATCAGCGTACGGGTTCGCGCCGCGACGTGACCTATGATGATGGCGGCTTCTTCGTCAGCGGTAATGCGCCGGTGGCGGGCTACGATCTCGTTCATGTCAGCGGCCAGTGGCGCTTTGCCGAGGCCGTTGCTGGCTATGTCACCGTCACCAATGCGCTGGACAAGGTTTATGAGCAGCCTGCCGCCTTTGCCGGTGCGCCGCGCGCGGTGATGATCGGGGTCCGCGCCCGCTACTAGGCATGCCTTCATCCTGCCGTCATGATGGAGCTGATAGGCATTCAGCTTCGATTGTGACGGCAGGAGACAGGCGCGCGTGAAACCGGTTGTGATCCTTGGCTCGGCCCTGATGCTGGCGGCGTGCTCATCCTCGCCCGCCCCCTCGGTCCAGCCCTCACGGGCGGTCGCAGGCGAGCGCGAGACCATCCATGCCTGGCGCGAACAGGCCGATGGCTCCTTGCGTATCCAGGTGCGCTCCAATGGCTGTACCGGCAAGGACAGCTTTGATCCGGTCGTTATGGTGGACCCGCGGCGCGGCTGGGTTTTCACCGTAGAGCTGCGCCGTCTGCGCCCCGATCTTTGCCGCGCGTTTATCCCCGAAGGGGTGGAGCTGGTGTGGACGCGTGACGAGTTGGGCCTGCCGCCCCGGGCAGCCGTGCGCGTGATCAACCCTGAAGCACCGACGCCAAGGCCGAGGCGGTAGTTTTTTAGCTCCGCAACGCATCTGCGTTGCGATGTTCCGCGAAAAGTCGCGGGCGCGCGTTCGCGCT
>CAZCEG010000236.1:285-4308 GCA_964497275.1 uncultured Oceanicaulis sp. | reverse complement strand
GTGCCCGTCGCCCTGTCTGCTGATCTGATGGCGACGATGGAGGGCTTTACCAAGGCCGATCTTGATGAGGCCTCGGCCCGCTCCCACAACCGCGCCGCCGCCGCGTGGGAGAAGGGTGGCCTCTCCGAGGTGATCGCGATTTCAGGCGAGGACGGCACGCCCCTGCTGGACCGCGACGAGTCCGTGCGCACCGGCATGAGCGTGGAGAAGCTTGCGCGCTTCGAACCGGCTTTCGCCGAGATGGGCAAGGCCGGGTTTGACGCGATCATGCTGAAGGCCCGCCCTGAGCTGAGCGCGATCCATCATGTCCATTCGGTCGCCAACTGCCCGCCCATTTGTGACGGCGCGGCACTGGCGCTTGTCGGCACGCAGGACGCAGGCAAGGCGGCAGGCCTGAAACCAAGAGCGCGCATCCGCGCCGCGGTGGAGGCCACAGGCGATCCTGTGCTCCAGCTCACCGCAGGCTTTGCCGCGATGGAGCAGATCCTCAAAGAGACCGGCCTGACGCTCTCCGATTTTGACCGCATCGAGTTCATGGAGGCCTTCGCCGCCACACCGGTTAAGTTTGAACGCGATTACAAGCCCGACATGGACAAGGTGAACCCGGACGGCGGGCACCTCGCCATGGGCCACCCGATGGGCGCGTCCGGCGCGATCCTGCTGGCGACCATGCTGGGCGGGCTGGAACGCTCCGGCGGCAGCCTCGGCCTCATCGTCGCCCATGGCGGCTCGGGCGTGGGCAGCGCGATGGTGGTGGAGCGGGTCTGAACGACACTGTTGTTGTCCTCCCCCGTTTACGGGGGAGGTGTCGAGCGTTAGCGAGGCGGAGGGGGGGCCGTTTTGACAAGTCCCCCCCCCCTCGGTCCTTCGGACCACTCCACCCGTGAACGGGGGGAGACACCGCCACCTCGGGTCTGACCCTACCCGATTGCCCGGTAATAATGGCTGATCGCCACGCTGATGCGGGTGATCAGCGGGTAGAGCTGTTCCAGCGGGCGGATGATGCGTGACTGGATCTCGGGATAGCCGTGCCCGCCACCGCCGTCTGGCGTTTCGTTCGGTTCCTCGATGGCGCCCAGCGCTTCCAGCTCCTCGCGCGCTTCGGGGAAGATTTCGTCAAGCGCCGTCACTGCTTCAGGGATGCGCAAGGCGAGCACCAGATCGATCAGGTCGGAACGCGTCAGGTCGTGCCGGGCGGAAAATCCGGGCAGGCGCGAGATGGTCAGGAAGGCCTGCATGATCAGCGCCTGACGGATGGCGTGCAATGCCTCCACCGCGCGCCGGTCGGGATCGCGACGCCAGGTGTGCGCTTCGTCATCGACCAGCCGGTCAAGCTTCATCAGGTCTGCGGAGAGATGATTGGCAAGGCGGGTGAGGGCGGTATGGCGTGCCTGGTCCGACAATCGGTTGGCCAGATCCAGAAAGGCCCGCGCCGCAGATTGCGCTTTTGCCGAGGCGGCCCGGCCTGTCCATTCGCTGGCATCATAAAGCCGGGCATAGCCGCGTAAGGAGCTGAGACTGGTGAGCGTACGCGCCCGTGCAATCATCGCCTGCAGAGCCGCCATGCGGCCTGAGCGTGCCAGAAGGGCTGCCATGCGCTCTGGCTCTGAGCCGATGGAGGAGCCCAGCCCGCCCGACACATTCACCGGAATACCCAGCTGCTGCAGGGCGGCATTGTGGGGGATGGCGCGCAGCATGGAGAGGTCGAGCTGCTGGCCCGGCCCGCCGGGGCGCTTGGCCTTGCGTGAGCCGGATTTGACCAGCATGTGCGGGGCGAACGCCGTGATCGCGTTGCGGTAATCGGTATCGGCAAAGAGCGCTTCCTGCCACGCCTTGATCGCGCGATAGACATCCCACGTGTAATCTATTTCGGCATAGAACGGATCGTCCATGCCCTTGCCCGTCGGCGACAATACGTGCAGGGCCGTGCTGAACACCACTGAGCGGGCGAGCGCATCATTGGCGAAATGCAAAAAGCCATCTCCGCCCTGATAGCTGGTCTCGTGGACCACCGGTACGCCTGCGGCGGCAAAGCGTGAGCGCGCCCAAGGGGTGAGCAGGTGATCCAGCCGGTCTTTCAGCGTGCCGGGATGCGCGCCGCGGCCCATGGATTCGCCATGCGTGTTGAAGACGACGACCTCGATCCCGCTGACCTGATGACGCTTCAGTGCGCGCGCAACGAGGATGTGCAGGCGCTCGATCGCCAGCTCCGCCGCGGCCTGCCCCATGAAGCGTCCGGCATCGGAAAAGCCGAGCTGGATGGCGAGGCGGCCGCGTGCAGCCACATAATCACGATAGACCGGTTCAGCCAGCAGACGGTCGATCAGGCGGCCACCGCGCTCCAGCGCATCGGGCGTTTCAAACAGGGGCGAGATATCGACCTTCTCCGCCACGCCATAGAGGCGGGCGAGATAGACCGCACCCATGACGGTCGCCGGCGTCTCGCATTCGGCCAGCAGGAAGCGGATCGGCGTGTCGGCATCGATATGTTTGAGGAATTGCGCGCACAGCATGAATTGCCGCCGCGCGGTCATCTGCTCCAGGAAGACGCTTGCAAAGCTGACCTGATGGACCTGGGCCGAGGCGGCGCGTTCGGAGGCCCGTACCAGCGCGAGGCGTCCAAAATCGTCCTCGTCCTCCTCCAGTCCCAGATCGGCGCGCACCGCGCTTTTCAACTGGGCGGCGTTGATGCGCAGATGGATGTGGGCTGCGCCAAGGCCTGCGGTGGTCATCTCTGCGCGGATGGCGGCGAGTTTCAGCGCGGTCGCGTCATCGGCTCCGGCGGTCACGCTTTCCAGCTCGGCAATGACAGGCGTCAGCGAGACCAGACGGGCAGGGTGGGCGGCGGTCAGCGCATTGGCGGCCTTCACCACCGCGCCCGGCGCTTCCATATCGGCTTCAAAAAGCCTGGCATGGCTGGCGGCAAGCCGGGAGGCGGCCTCAAGGCGTGCGGCAAGCCCCTCCACGCCGCCTGCGCCACTGTCTGCCAGTAGCGAGACATAGCGGGCCAGCTGGATGGATTTTTCCTGCAGGCGGAAGGCGATCGACCGGCTCCAGTGAATATCGGTGCGGCCATCAAGGTCATAGCCGACCCAGCTTGCCAGCGAGATCAGGTCCGGGTTCAGCTTGCGCCAGTCTTGCGGGAATGCGGTTCTCGCCACATCGAGGATCATGGCGACCAGCTCGGCCTGTGCATTGCGGGCATGGGAGAGGGCGGTCTGGACTTCGTCATGCTCGGTGAGCAGCGAGATGTCGCCATCCGGCGCGTGCGCCAGCCCCTTGCCCTTCAGCGTGTCCGGTGTGCCGGAAACCGCTGTGTCTGCGAGTGCGGCACGCGTTGCCTGCGCCAGCGCGAAGGTCGGGTGGGCGGTGAACACGATCCCGCCCTTGCGCGTTTCGACAGCGCTTGCAAACGCGTCAAAGCCTTGTGCGGCGAGGGCTTCCAGCGCCGCGCGCACGCCGCTTTCCGCCTCGCTGCTGAGACCAACGCCGTGTTGATGCGCCAGCGCATCAGCGCGCCGTGCGAGCCCCTCATCAGCCAGCACATCGATCAGGCGTGACAGGCCCTCGACCGACACCGCGCCGCGATTGAGCCCGGAGAAGAGCGTGTTGGCGAGATCGCCCACAGGATTTCTTAGCGGACTGTCCCAGTCCTCGCCCCAGCCGCCTTCCAGTGCCTGCAGGCAATACTGCGCGAGCGCGTCGGGCGTGCCGGGCAGGCGCGCGTCGAAATCGGTGGGGGTATCGGTCATGGGCGAAGGGGTCCGTAATCGCTTTATCACGCGGCAGGTTAGCGGGATGGCTATCCCGCGTCACGGATTGTGTTCGCACTTGCGGTATTTAGTGTCTCGTCGTTCTGTGCTCCACGCATCCGCGTGTCGCTCCTCGCATGAGCTCGGACGCCCGTTCGGGCTTGCGGCGGCCAGAGGCCGCCGAAAAGGGCGACCGGCCAGAAGGCTCAGTTCCGCAACGCATCCGCGTTGCGATGTTCCGCGAATACCCGCCTACGTGTTGTGTTTCGTG
>CAZCEG010000236.1:0-275 GCA_964497275.1 uncultured Oceanicaulis sp. | reverse complement strand
CATAGGTCTCCAGCCCCAGAATGGCGGCGTTGACGAGGATCAGCGCCGTGATGGCGGTGTTGAACGGGCTGCTTCTGACAAAGGTGTCCAGACGCGCGCGAAACCCCGTCAGGGCGGTGCTCATGAAGGCTCTCCATCACTTGGGCGGCTATGCACACTCGTTAGCCTGTCGCGGGCAGAAAACGCAATGGGCAGGTGAGAGGACGCTTCATCCCTCCTTGTTTTCCCGGCGCAAGTGTTGTGTTTCGTGAGATTGTTGAGGGTTTCGGCGGGGC
>CAZCEG010000235.1:0-4308 GCA_964497275.1 uncultured Oceanicaulis sp. | reverse complement strand
CACCGCCAGCACAAAGCCCTGTACGTAATAGCTCATTGGTCCTGTCCTTCCTGAGCGGTTGATGGTTTTCACGCCGTATTCCTCTGGGCTGCAGGCGTCGCGCTGCCTTCAAAGATGAAGGCGAAATAGCGCTTCAGATGGGCGATGGCGTCGAGCACGGGTTCAGGTCCGCCCTTGGCCTTCGAGGTAATGAAACCACCCTGGATGACCGTCTGGGTCAGAAGCGCGAGGCTGGAGGCGCTGTAGGACGCGCCGAGCCCGCGCGCGTCCAGCGCCGCCTGAATATCGGCCTCCAGTGTCGCGGCATGGCCGGTAATGCTGGCATTACAGGCCTGCCGTATGGGATCGGAAAGATCGTAAGTCTCCTGCACCATCGTGCCGACAAGGCAGGTGAACTCCGGAATATCGCCCTCCACCAGCGCCGCGCGGAAATCAAGATAGGCATAGACCCGGTCCAGCGGGTCTTCCGGCGTATGGTAGGGCGCAGCCGCAAAGAGGGCAGAGGTCGTCTCCGACCAGTATTCGGCCGCCGCGACGCCTAGCGCCTCCTTGCTGGCAAAATGGTGGAAGAACGCGCCCTTGGTAACGCCTGCGGCCCTGCACAGATCGTCCACACTCGTGCCGGCAAAGCCCTTCGTGCGGACGAGTGTCATCGCGGCCTGAAGGAGCCGCTCGCGGGCGCTGGATCTGGGCATAGCATCGTTCATGACCCGAACATACCAACCGGTTGGTATGTAAGCAAAAGGAAATTGAAACAGGCCGCGGCGAAGCGTTCGAGGCGGCGATACGGCTTTATCAGCGGCGGGGCTTTGTCGAAGGCGAGGCGTTTGCGGGCTACCAGCCAAATGCCTTCAGCCGCTTCTTCCATCTGGCGCTATAGCGCAGAGAGCGTATCGCACACGGCCTTGAACACGGGCTCGCTCATGGCATGGCCGTGGGCGGGGATTTCGGTCAGGCGCGACTGGGAGATGGCCTTGTGCAGCCGCCAGGCCGTCTCGAACGGGCAGACCATGTCATACCGGCTGTGCAGGATATGCACAGGCATGGCGAGGCGGGAGGCGCCCGCCAGCAGCTGGCCTTCCGAAAGGAAGCAGTCGTGGGCGAAGTAATGCGCCTCGATCAGCGAATGCGCGATCAGGTTGTCACGGCCCTTTGACCGCCAGCCGACCAGCACCTCGCCGGCCGATATGTCGAGATGCGAGATAAGGTCCTCAAACGCCGTCCAGCGATAGAGGAGGCTGTCTTTGAGCCCGTCCGTGAGCGCAGGGTCGGCAAGGCCAGCCAGCAGCGGCGCGCCCGCAGCCAGCTCGGTCTGCATCTCTTGCAAGGCCCAGCGCGCAAAGGCTTTCGGATCGGCATGAAGCGTTTCCGGCACGCCGGTCATCAGCCAGTCCAGCGCATCGGGAAAGATGGCGCCTGCGCCCTGCGGGTTGTGCCACCAGTCCAGCTCTGCGCGCGTACCCAGAAACACGCCTTCCAGTACCAGCGCGCCGACACGGCCGGGGTGGCTTTGCGCATAGGCAAGGGCCAGCGTGGTGCCCCAGCTTGCCCCCATCACGCAGTCAAAGCGTTCAAGGCCAAGCTCGGTGCGCAGCGCCTCTATATCGGCAACGAGGTGCGCGGTGGTGTTGGCGTGCAGTTCAAACAGCGGGGCGGAGCGCCCGCACCCGCGCTGGTCGAACTGGATCGTCTCCCAGATATCCGGATCGCCATAGCGGCGATGGCGCGCGCTGGCGCCTGATCCCGGCCCGCCATGGAGGAACAGCAAGGTGCGCCCGCCCGGCTTTCCCGAACGCTCCCAGTAAAGGCTGTGGCCATCGCTCACGGCGAGCAGGCCCGCCTCGCGCGCGGGAATGTCCGGGAACAGGGCTGTCACGTGCGTGCCTGCCGATCTGCCTATTTGCCGCCGCGCGGGGCTGTCAGATTGGCGATCAGGTCACCGGCCATCGGGAAGACGATGGTGTTGGAGCCCTTGCCGCCAATTTCCTGCAGCGTGCCGAGATAGCGCAGCTGCATCGCGCCATCCTGCGTCGCAAGGATATTGGCTGCCTCAGCCAGCTTGGCGGCGGCCTGCTGTTCGCCTTCCGCGATGATGACCTTGGCGCGCCGCTCGCGCTCGGCCTCTGCCTGACGGGCAATCGCGCGGATCATGGACTGGTCGAGATCGACATGCTTGATCTCGACATTGGACACCTTGATGCCCCAGGCGGCGGTCTGGGAGTCGAGGATTTCCTGAATATCCTCATTCAGCTTGTCGCGCTGGGAGAGCATCTCGTCGAGATCATGCTTGCCGAGCACCGAGCGCAGCGTGGTCTGGGCAAGCTGGCTTGTGGCCTCGCGGAAATCGCTAACCTGGTTGATGCAGCGCTCCGGATCGACGATCCGGTAATAGAGCACGGCGTTCACGCGCACAGACACGTTGTCCTGGCTGATCACGTCCTGGCTCGGCACGTCTTCGGCGACGATGCGCAAATCCACCTTCACCATCTGCTGGAGCACGGGGATCAGGATGATCAGGCCGGGCCCTGAGGTTCCGGTATAGCGGCCGAGCGTGAAGACGACGCCGCGCTCATACTCGCGCAGGATTTTGATGGCCGAGGACAGAAGCGCGAACAGCGCCGCGCCCAGCCCGAGGAGAAAACCGATATTCATGCCAAGCTCTGCCACACGCCTGCTCCTTCTGAACGCTTCCGCGCGCTTAGCGCCGGTTGGATGATTTCACACGCACGACCAGCCCGTCCACCGCCGTCACTTTCACGCTGTCGCCGGGCTGCAGGTCATCGCCGGAGACGGCCTGCCAGCGCTCGCCCTCGACCAGCACATGGCCTGCCCCGTTGGCCCAGCTCAAGACCTGTGCCGTCGAGCCGATAATCCCTTCGCGGCCAGTCACCACTTTACGGGCCTGCGCGGCAAGGCCATAGCTGCCTGCCAGCAATACCGTGCCGCCAAGTGCCACGCACATGGCCAGCACCATCGGCCAGTCAATGCGCAGGCCTTCGATATCGGTATCCACCAGCATCAGCGCGCCGATACCGAACGCGATCACCCCGCCCAGCGCCAGAAGGCCGTAAGAGGCGATATAGACCTCCGCGATCAGGAGCCCGAGGCCAAGCGCGATCAGCGCCGCGCCGGCATAGTTCAGTGGCAGGGTGTTGAGCGCATAAAGCCCGACAATGATGCAGATCAGGCCCGCCACGAACGTGATCGGCTCCAGCCCGTTATAGAAGCTGACCAGAAGGCCGATAAAGCCGAGATTGAGCAGCAGGAAGGCGATATTCGGATCGGTGATCACCGAGAGGATCTGCCGCTGCAGGCTCATCTCCACGGTTTCCACGCTCGCCCCTTCAAGCGCAAGAATGATCTCGCGGCCATCGCCGAGTGTCACCGTACGCCCGTCCGCGCCGGAGATCACATCCTCAATCGTGGCGGCCACGAACTCGGCGACATTCTCGGCCACCGCCTCGCTATAGGTCAGGCTCACGCCTTCGCGCACCGCGCGCTCGGCCCAGTCCGCATTGCGCCCGCGCAGCTCTGCCAGCGCGCGGATATAGGCCACCGAATCGTTGACGATCTTGTTGCGCATCGCTTCGTCATTGCCGGGGGCCTGACGGGTGGCGGGCTCTGAGCGCTGGCGTGCGGCCTCCTGCAGCGCTTCGCCTGCCTCGCCGCTGCCCGTGTCCTCGCGCTCGTCTTCAGAAGGCGTGGTCGGCGGGCTGCCGGGCGAGCCGCCCATGGTGACAGGCGTTGCTGCGCCAATCGTCGTGCCGGGTGCCATGGCGGCAAGGTGGGAGGCATAGAGGATATAGGCCCCGGCGCTGGTCGCGCGCGCGCCAGATGGCGCGACATGCACGATCACCGGCACGTTCGAGGCGAGGATGGCGTTGTTGATGTCACGCATCGCATCGACGAGGCCGCCGGGCGTATCCATCTGGATGATGATGGCGGAGGCATCGCCTTGCGCATCGCGGATCGCGCTCGTGACATGGGCGGCGCGGGCCGGGCCGATCGCGCCTTCCAGCGTCACCACACGCACCATCGGCGTGCCGGCGGAGCGCACCTCCTGCGCCATTGCGCCCGCCAGCAGCAGGGCCGCCCCCGCCACGATCAGCAGAAGCGGTATCGCCCGTGCGGGCAGGGCGTGAAGGAAAGCAGATGCGCGCATGGAGAGGGTCCGTCTGCTCAGGTCAGAGCCAAACTTAACCCGGAAACGCCAAAAGCCCAATGCAACGACGCGAATTATACCAAGGAAAATCGAAGAAAATGGTGCCGCTAGAGTGAATTGAACACTCGACCTCTCCCTTACCAAGG
>CAZCEG010000234.1:0-4310 GCA_964497275.1 uncultured Oceanicaulis sp. | reverse complement strand
CGGATGCGTTGCGGAACTAAGAGAGGCTCGCTACTCCAGCCGCCCTTTCAGCGCCGCCGCCATGCCGAACGGCGCGAGGGCGAAGGCGGCAAGGGAAAACGCGCCTGCCAGCATCAGGTTCGCGCCCGCAAGGCCGGTGCCTTCGAGTGCTGCCCGGCCAGCCCCGGCAACGAACACGAGAAGCGGCACCTGCAAGGGTGCGGCGATGAGCGCAATCAGAAGGCCGGAGCGCTTCACCCCTGCCGCGAGCGCGCCCGCAAAGCCGGACACCAGCGCCAGCCCCGGCAAGGCGAGCACAAGCCCGATAGCGAGCGCGGCGGCGCCCGTCCCGTCCATGCCATAGGCCATGGCGGCGACAAACCCGATCACCGGCGCGGGCCAGAGCACGGCGCTGACATAGGCGGCTGCCTTGATGGCGGAGAGGGCGGTCAGGGAGACCGGCGAGAGGGCGTAAAGTTCCAGCGTGCCGTCGGAGAGATCATCGCCGAACATGCGCTCCGCGCCCTGAAGGCTCGCCAGCAGGGCGGCAAAGGCGATGACGCCCGGCGCTGCGGCGCGTAATATGTCCGGGTCCGGACCTATCGCCAGCGGCACCAGCGCCAGTGCGGCTAGCATGAAGGCGGCAGGACCCGCCGGTCCGCCCCCGCCCGCAGCTGCAAGCCGCCATTCGCGGATGAAAACAGCCTGAAGCGCCTTCATGGCCGCAGCTCCAGCCTCTGCGTGTCTGTCCAGCCGAGATCAGCGTGCGTAGCCGCAATCACCATCCCACCCCTTGCCCGGAAATCTGCCACCAGACGGCTGAGCAGTGCCTTGCCGTCGGTATCCAGCGGGGCGGCAGGCTCATCCATCAGCCACAGGCGTGCTTCCGTCTGCAAGGTGAGGCGCGCGATGGCGAGGCGTCGCTTCTGCCCGGCAGAGAGCTGGCCACAGGTGCGAAACACCAGTGCGCCGAGCCCCATGGCGGCCAGCGCGGCATCATGGCTGTCGCTTCCATGCAGGTGGGCGGCAAAGCGGATCGCTTCGCTCACCGTCTCTGAGGGTTTGAGCGCATCGCCATGGCCAAGCTAGGCCACAGGCGGGGCGGTAATGGTCCCGGCATCGGGGCGGACAAGGCCGGCCATCGCACGCAGCAGCGTCGTCTTGCCGGTGCCGTTGGGCCCGGTCAGCACCAGCGCCTCGCCGGGCTGAAGCGCCAGCGAGAGATTGCGCAGCAGCACGCGCCCGCCCCGAGACAGGGTGAGGTCAGTGACAGAAAGGGCGGCGGACATGCTCATGATCAAAGCCCTAGCGCAAAGCCGGGGAGTACGGAATGGGGGCGCGGCAGGCTATCGCGCGGTGAAATAGCGCCGCCATGCATTGCAGCGTAAGGGAAGCAGGGCTAAAAGGCGCGCCAAAGGCGGGACATGGCCGGTTCGTACGTGATGCGAAACCAGCCGGAAACCGCCTTCCTTCAGCCTGCTATGCCGGATTGCCGGGGTCTCCCTCTCCTCCTCGCCAATACCGGCCTTTGCCGACCCGCGATAAGGATGTGACATGGCTTCTCTCGATAGCTTCAAGTGCCGCCGCGAAATGACCGTCGATGGCAAATCTTACGTGTATTTCGACCTGAAAGAGGCCGAGAAGAACGGCCTCTCCGGCGTGTCGAAACTGCCCTACACGCTCAAAGTGCTGCTGGAAAACCTCCTGCGCTTTGAAGATGGCTACACGGTCAAAAAAGAAGATATCGAGGCGATCGCCGCCTGGGTGAACACCGGCAAGTCCGATCACGAGATCCAGTACCGCCCCGCGCGCGTGCTGATGCAGGACTTTACCGGCGTGCCTGCGGTTGTGGACCTTGCGGCCATGCGCGACGCCACGAAGGCGCTCGGCGGTGACCCGAAAAGCGTCAACCCGCTGGTGCCGGTCGATCTGGTCATCGACCACTCGGTGATGGTGGACTATTTCGGCGGCGCCGACAGCTTCCAGCGCAATGTGGAGCGCGAGTACGAGCGCAATGGCGAGCGCTACAAATTCCTCAAATGGGGCGCGAGCGCGTTCGACAATTTCCGCGTCGTCCCGCCGGGCACGGGCATCTGCCACCAGGTGAATCTTGAATACCTCGCCCAGACCGTCTGGACGAAGGATGAGGACGGCGTTACCTACGCCTTCCCCGACACGCTGGTCGGTACCGACAGCCACACCACCATGATCAACGGCCTTGCAGTGCTGGGCTGGGGCGTGGGCGGCATCGAGGCGGAAGCGGCCATGCTCGGCCAGCCTGTCTCCATGCTCATCCCCGAGGTGATCGGCTTCAAGCTGACCGGCAAGCTGCCCGAAGGCGCGACGGCAACCGACCTCGTGCTGACCGTGGTGCAGATGCTGCGCAAGAAGGGCGTGGTCGGCAAGTTCGTCGAGTTCTATGGCGCGGGCCTTGATAGCCTGTCGCTGGAAGACGCCGCGACCATCGCCAACATGGCTCCGGAATATGGCGCGACCTGCGGCTTCTTTCCGGTAGACAACGAGACCCTCGCCTATCTCGCCTCCACGGGCCGCGACGCCTCGCGCGTGAAGCTGGTGGAGCAGTATTCCAAGGCGCAAGGCATGTTCCGCCCCGAGCGCAAGGACGACCCTGTCTATACTGATACGCTGCACCTTGATCTGTCGACCGTGGAGCCCTCGCTTGCTGGTCCGAAGCGCCCGCAGGACCGTGTGGCGCTCTCCGACGCAGCCGACGAGTTTGCCAAGACGCTCGACAGCGAATTCAAGAAGCTGGAAGACGGCGGCCGTCAGGTCCGCGTCGAGGGCGAGGAATACTCCGTAGGCCATGGCAGCGTCGTGATCGCTGCGATCACCTCGTGCACTAACACCTCCAACCCGTCCGTGATGCTGGGCGCAGGCCTTGTCGCCCGCAATGCGGTAAAGCGCGGCCTCAAAGTGCAGCCCTGGGTGAAGACCTCGCTGGCTCCGGGCTCGCAGGTTGTCACCGACTATCTCGCCAAGGCAGGCCTGCAGGACGATCTCGACGCGCTGGGCTTCAACCTTGTCGGTTATGGCTGCACGACCTGTATCGGCAATTCCGGCCCGCTGCCTGAGAAGATATCCAAAGCCATCGCGGCCGGCGATCTCGTGGCCTGCTCGGTCCTGTCGGGCAACCGCAATTTCGAAGGCAGGGTGAACCCGGATGTGCGCGCGAACTATCTTGCCAGCCCGCCGCTCGTCGTTGCCTACGCCATCGCAGGCACGATGAACCTGAACCTCACCGAAGATCCGATCGGCTACGACAATAATAACGAGCCTGTCTATCTGAAGGATATCTGGCCGACCTCTGCCGAGATCGCCGAAGTGGTGCGCACGGCCGTCACGCCGGACATGTTCGCCAGCCGCTATGCCGACGTGTTCAAGGGCGACGAGCACTGGCAGGCGATCAAGTCTGTCTCCGGCCTCACTTATGACTGGCCGGACTCCACCTATGTCGCCAACCCGCCCTTCTTCGAGGGCATGTCGACCGATGTGACGCTGCCGACCGATGTGAAGGGCGCCCGCATTCTGGGTCTCTTCGGTGACAGCATCACCACCGACCACATTTCGCCTGCCGGCTCCATCAAGGCGGCAAGCCCGGCTGGCAAATGGCTGCAGACACATGGCGTCGAGCCGCTGGACTTCAACTCCTATGGCGCGCGCCGGGGCCATCACGATGTGATGATGCGCGGCACGTTCGCCAATATCCGCATCAAGAACCAGATGGTGCCGGGCGTTGAAGGCGGGGTGACGATCCACCACCCCTCTGGCGAGCAGATGCCGATCTATGACGCCGCCATGAAATACATGGAAGAGGGCCGCCCGCTGGTCATCTTCGGCGGCAAGGAATACGGCACCGGCTCCTCACGCGACTGGGCGGCCAAGGGCACGCGCCTTCTGGGCGTGCGTGCGGTCATCACCGAGAGCTTTGAGCGTATCCACCGCTCGAACCTCATCGGCATGGGCGTGCTGCCTCTGGTCTTCAAGGACGGGCAGAGCTGGGCCTCTCTGGGCCTGAAAGGCGATGAGACGGTCACCCTCTCCGGGATTGCAGACCTGACGCCGCGCGCCGATGTGACGGCCACCATCACCCATGCCGACGGCTCGGTGAAGACGGTCAGCTTGCGCGCCGCCATCGATACCGAGAACGAGCTGGATTACTTCCGCAATGGCGGGATCCTGCACTACGTGCTGCGCCAGCGCGCGGCCGCGTAAGCCGGGTTTATCCCCTCGAACATGCAAAACCCCGGACGGCAGCGTCCGGGGTTTTTTGTTGGGTTATTAGCACGCCCACAGCCCTCGTCCTTCGAGAC
>CAZCEG010000233.1:0-4314 GCA_964497275.1 uncultured Oceanicaulis sp. | reverse complement strand
CGGGCAGGAAAAACCGGCTAAGGCGCATGGGAAGGGCTCGTCTGGCAAAGGAATGGAGTTTGAGGATTAGACCGCAGCGCGCTGGCTAGCAAGGCAGGCGTTGCGGCGAGGCGCGCGATCCGGGCTACCGGAACTCCGGGCCCCAGAGCGTGTTCAGATCAATGATCCCCAGCTCCATCACCGCAAAGAAGATCAGCCAGAGCAGGCTGGTGATCACGGTGGTGAGGAGGGCCTTTTCTTTCAGGCGTGGATTGACCGGTGCACCGGGTTCTGAGCCTTCGACGATCTCGCCGGTTTCATGCTGACCCTGAATGCGGATTGGCAGAACGGTAAAAATCACGATCCACCAGGTGATGAGGTAGACCACCAGCCCCTCGACAAAGCCCACCTCGCCGGAGCGGACGAACAGCTGGGCAAACAGGATCACCAGCGCCAGCGCGGACAGGAAGATGCCCAGATAGCGAAAGGCGGGGTGGACAGTGACGGGGGCGCGCTCGGACATTAGTGCGCTCCTTCGCCGGGTGCCTGCATCAGCTCGATGAGCACGCCGCCCGTGTCCTTCGGATGCACGAAGATGACCGGCACACCATGCGCCCCGATATAGGGCTCTCCGGTGCCAAGCACGGTCGCCCCACGTTCACGCATTGCATCACGTGCCGCGACTATATCACTGACTTCAAAGCACATATGGTGCTGGCCGCCCTTCGGGTTCTTCTCCAGAAACTTGTGGATCGGGCTGTTGGCGCCCAAGGGCTCGATCAGCTCGATCTGCATGTTCGGCACGGAGACGAAGATCACCCGCACGCCGAGATGGGGAAAGTCTCTGGCTTCGGTAGCGTCGGTCGCGCCATAAAGTTCGGCGTAGGTCTTTGCTGCCGCTTTGACGTCAGGCGTGGCAACGCCCACATGGTTGAGCCGTCCGATTTTCATGAGCCTTCCCCTTACGTCATCATCACCATGGCCTCGACCACGGGCTTCTTGCCCCATAGCCGGTTGGCCTCGCGGCGCACGGCGCGGCGTACCGCTTCTTCCACCTCGTCCTCGTCGCGGCGCGCCTTCCTGCCGAGCGCCGCAAAGGCGCTTTCAGCAGCGTCGGCCAGCGCATCAAGGAAGCTGTCCATCTCCATCTCGGGGCCGTCAGGCACACCAATCGCGCGAATATCAGGGCCGGAAACGATCTCGCCCTTTCCCGATATCGCCATGCCGACCGTGATCGCCCCCGCATAGGCCAGCTTGCGCCGCTCGCGCATCGAGGTTGCTTCGGCGGACACCATTACATTGCCATCCAGATGCAGACGGCCAGACGGCGTCTCGTCAATGATGCGCGCGCCGTGTGCGTTGATCTCGATCACCGCGCCATTGCGGGGGATCAGCGCCTGCTTGATGCCTAGCTTTTTGGCGTAGTCGGCGTGTTCGATCAGATGGCGCGTCTCGCCGTGCACGGGGATCGCCACGCGCGGCTTTGCCCACTCATACATCTGTTTCAGCTCACCGCGGCAGGGATGGCCGGAAACATGGATCGCCCGGTCGCGCTCGGTGATGATCTTCATGCCGCGCGCAGCCAGCCGGTTCATCATGTCGAATATCCCGCGCTCATTGCCCGGAATGATGCGCGAGGAGAAGATGACCGTATCCCCCTCACTCAGCGTGATGTTCGGGTGATCGCCATTGGCAATGCGCGAGAGGGCGGCGCGCGGCTCGCCCTGGCTGCCGGTGCAGACATAGGCAATCTTGTCGGCCGGGAAATAGCCCGCCTCGTATTCCTCGATGAAGGGCGCGCACGATTGCAGCAGGCCGACGGACTTGGCCGCACTCGCCATGCGGTGCATGGACCGGCCAAGAAGGCAGACGCGGCGGCCATTGGCTTCTGCGGCGAGGATCGCCGTTTCAAGGCGCGCGACATTGGAGGCGAAGGCAGCGACCGCCACCCTGCCCTTCTGCTCGCCAATCAGCTTGGTCAGTTCTGTGCGCACATCGGCTTCAGAGCCCGCCTCCCCCGGCGTGAACACATTGGTGCTGTCACACACCATGGCGAGGATGCCTTCCTCGCCGAGCGCCTTGATGGCCTCAGGGTCGGTTGGCGCACCGATCAGCGGATCGGGGTCGATCTTCCAGTCGCCGGTGTGCAGGACGAGGCCTGCAGGTGTGCGGATGGCAAGGCCGTTGGGCTCAGGGATGGAGTGGGTCAGCGTGATCAGTTCCAGATCGAACGGGCCGATCTCGAAGCGCCCTGTCAGGCTGATCTCGCGCACCTTGGCTTCGCCTAGCAAGTTCCGCTCGGCCAGCCGGTCGCGCATCAGATAGGCGGTAAAGGGCGTTGCGTAGATGGGGCAGCGCAGGCGCTCCCAGAGGTAGGCGACCGCGCCCATATGGTCCTCATGGGCGTGGGTCAGCACGATGGCCAGAAGATTATGCTTCTGCTCCTCGATGAAGCGCGGATCGGGCATGATCACGTCCACACCCGGCGTGGAAAGGTCGCCAAATGTCACGCCGCAATCGACGATGATCCATTTACGGTCATGCTCCGGGCCGAAGCCGTAGAGATTGAGATTCATCCCGATCTCGCCTGACCCGCCCAGCGGGACAAAGTAGACCGACTCCACAGGCTTGCTCACGCGTGTACTCCCTTGGCAGCCGCATTGAGCCGCCAGATTTCAAGAAGACCGCGAATGGTCACATCCGCGTCGAAATGGTCGATCGATGTCGAGGCGCCCTCAAAGAGCGAGGCAACACCCCCTGTGGCGATGACCGTCATGGGCTGGCCGTACTCGGCGCGAATGCGCTTCACCAGCCCGTCAATCAGGTCGATATAGCCCCAGAACACGCCGGACTGCATGGCCCCCACCGTATTCTTACCGATGACGCGCGTAGGCTTCTCGATGGCGATACGCGGCAATTGCGCTGCCGCATTGTGCAGCGCCTGCATCGAAAGATTGATGCCGGGGGCGATAATCCCGCCTTCAAACACGCCGTCAGCGGACACAACGTCGAACGTGGTTGCGGTACCCGAATCCACGATGATGAGGTGGCCCGGATATTTCACCCGGCAGCCCAGCGCATTGACCAGACGGTCCGCGCCGGCCTCGCCCGGCCGGTCGAGATTGACCGTGATACCGAGATTGACGCCCGCATCACCGATCACCAGCGGCTCTGTCTTGAGATAGCGTTTGGCCAGATTGCGCAGATTGAACAGCGATTGCGGCACCACGGACGAGATCACGCAGGCCGACAGATCATCAAAGCTCAAGCCCTGCAGGCTCATCAACTGGGCAAGCCAGACCGCATACTCGTCTGCCGTGCGCGGCGTGTAGGTCGCGGTGCGCCACTGCGCGCGCCAGTCCGTGCCGTCATGTACGGCAAAGAGCGTATTGGTATTGCCGCAATCGATAGCCAGCAACATGGGTCAGCCTTTCAACGGGCCGGGAAAGAAGACATCGCCCGCGGAGATAAGCCGTCTTGTACCATCTGCCAAATCCAGCCGCAGCGCGCCGTCCGGCATGAGGTCAGCAAAAATGCCCTCCACCGTCTCGGTCTCCAACCGGGCCGTGCAGCGTTCGCCTAACCCATGCGCGCGGGCGAGCCACGCGTCCCGTATCGGGGCAAAGCCGCTCGTTTGCCAGCGGGAAAGCCATGTATCGAAATGATGCGCCAGACGCTCGCCTGCATGAGAGGGTTCGATACGCACACCATGGGCGGCAAGGCTGGTCGCAGGACGCTCGGCATCATCGGGATGATGGCTGAGATTGACGCCAATCCCGACCGCCAGCCACAGCCCACCGCCGGGCGCATTGCCGGATTCCAGCAATATCCCGCAGATCTTCCTGGCTTCCACCAGCACGTCATTGGGCCATTTGAGGCGCGGGCCGAGGCCGGGGGCGGCTTCCTCGATCAGATCGGCAACGCTCAAGGCGGCGGCAAAGGAGAGCTTGGCGGCATCGCCCGCGCTCGCCTCCAGCACGTAAAGCCCGGTGATGAAGAGATTGCCCGGCTCGCTGATCCATGCGCGTCCGCGCCGCCCGCGCCCTGCCCCTTGCCGATCCGCGCGGATCCATAGAGGCCCCCGCTCACCAGCTAAAGCACGGCGGCGCGCTTCCTCATTGGTGGAGTCCAGCTCCGAAAAGTGTTCGAGGCGTAATGCCATCAAGGCCGTGTCCTCATAAAGGGTTTGGAGCGCGGTATGCGGTAAGATCGTTCAGTTCGAGGAGCGAAGCCGAAGGTGGAGTTGACCTCCATCGAGGTTTCGCGACGTGGAAATGGGCGATCTTGCCCATATTTCTGCGAAACGCGGCGGATTTTGCGCCTGAAGGCGTCGAG
>CAZCEG010000232.1:0-4349 GCA_964497275.1 uncultured Oceanicaulis sp. | reverse complement strand
CCCCGTAAACACAGTTGCCCCGGACTGCTGCGCAGCCGGGGGATGACAGGTGATTGAGCATCCCCCCAACACACCCGCGCCCTTCCCGCATCCCCGCCAGCGCGCTAAACAGCGCCGCAACGAGACAGATGGAGGAAGCCCTCATGGCCGATATTCGCAAATGCCAGGTTCTTGTCGTAGGCGGCGGTCCGGGCGGCTATCCGGCGGCCATCCGCGCAGGCCAGCTCGGCCTTGATACGGTGATCGTCGACAAGCACGGGCTTGGCGGCACCTGCCTCAATCGCGGCTGCATCCCCTCCAAGGCCTTCATCCACGCGGCCTCCAAGTATGAGGAGATGCTCTCCCATACCGGCAAGGGCGCGCTCGGCATCACGCTGAAAGACGCACCGGTGCTGGAGATGGCGGGCGTCACCGCCTGGAAGGACACCATCGTCTCCAAGCTGACCAAGGGTGTCGGCCAGCTTCTGAAAGCTGCGAAAGTCGAGGCCGTTTCCGGCTGGGCGACATTCTCCGATGCGAAGACCTGCACGGTTGCGCTGGAGGATGGCGGCACGCTGACCATCCAGGCCGAAAACGTGATCCTCGCCACCGGCTCGAAAGAAACCGAGCTGCCCTTCCTGCCCTTTGGCGGGCCGGTCATCGGCTCCACCGAGGCGCTGCAGCTGACCGAGCTGCCCGAGAAGCTGGTGGTCGTGGGCGCGGGCTATATCGGGCTGGAGCTCGGCATCGCCTTTGCCAAGATGGGCTCACATGTGAGCTTCGTCGAAGCCGCTGACGCCATCCTGCCGCTCTACGATGCAGAGATGACGCGGCCCATCACGCAATGGCTGAAACGCCATAAAGTGGACGTCCACCTGAAGTCCAGAGCGAAGGGCGTTGAGGAGAAGAACGGCAAGGCCGTCCTCCAGTTTGAAGATGCGGACGGCAAGCTGCAGAGCCTTGAGGCCGACAAGATCCTCGTGGCGGTGGGCCGGAGGCCGGTCACCGAAGGCTGGGGCCTTGAGAATATGGGCCTCGACATGGCGGGGCCGTTCCTCAGAATCGATGATCAGTGCCGCACGCCCATGCGCGGCGTCTATGCCATCGGTGATCTGGTGGGTGAGCCGCTGCTGGCTCACAAGGCGACCGCCCAGGGCGAGCTTGTCGCCGAAGTGATCGCGGGGCATCGCCGCCGCTTTGATCCCAATGCAATCGCTGCCGTGTGCTTTACCGAGCCGGAGATTGTCGGTGTCGGCCTGACGCCGGACGAGGCGAAGAAGAAGGGCGAGAGCGTCATCATCGGCAAGTTCCCGCTGGCCGCTTCCGGCCGGGCGCTGTCGATGGAGGGCGGGGCCGATGGCGGCTTTGTGCGCATCACCGCGCGCGAGAGCGATCACGTGATCCTTGGCATCCACGCCGTCGGCAAGCATGTCAGCGAGCTCTCAGGCGAGTTTGCGCTCGCCATCGAGATGGGCGCACGCCTTGAGGACATTGCCGGGACGATCCACGTGCACCCGACCCTGACCGAAGGCTTTGCCGAAAGTGCCCTCGCTGCGCTGGGCCACCCCATTCATATTCCGGCTTAAGCTCTCCCGTCGTCCCTCGCCCTTCGAGACGGCCTTTCAGGCCTCCTCAGGATGAGGGACGAGGAAAGCTGTTTCCCCTCATGCTGAGGGCGAGCGCAGCGAGCGTCTCGAAGCACGAGGGGAAATTAACCCCTAAAACCTTGCTCTCACGCGCACATAGGCCACCCGCCCGCGCGGATCGTGCACCTTGGTGTCATAGCCGAGCGCGGTCCGCACGAAGGGCGGGTCCTCATTGGTGACGTTGAGCGCGCCTGCGGTCAGGCTGAGTTCACGCCCACCAAGATCCAGCGTGTAGCGCCCCTGCAGGTCGAGCACGGTCCAGCTATCCACATCGCTGCCTGCACCCTCATCATTGCGGTAGCCGGCAATGTGGCGCACCCCGGCGCGCGCGCCAAACCCACCAAGGCTCCAGTCGATAAAGGCGCTGGCGCGCCAGTCCGGCACCGAGCGGGCGAAATTGGTGAAGTTGCGGCTTCCAAGCGCGTCGATCTCGCGGTTCAGCACAGGATCGACGATTGTGAACTCGCCAATCCAGCTGACATCGGCGCCAAGCGACACTGCTCCGCCTGCGAGATCAAAGCTGTCTGACCGCAGGGCGAGATCAATGCCGGAGGCATCGACGCGCGGCGCATTCACGAAGGCGGCCCGCACCAGCACCACATCGCCGGTGGTGGACAGCTCAATGCGCGGATCGTTGAACTGGCCGTTGTCCGCGAGATCGGCGGCGATGATCGCGTTCGCGCTCTCGCGCACGATCAGGTCTTCATAGCGCACCTTCCACGCATCGAGCGTGGCGCTGATGCCGGTAAAGCGGGCTGAAAGCCCGGCAGAGAAGGTCTGCGCGCGTTCAGGGTCAAGGTCCGGATTGCCGACAGTGCGCACCGGGCGGAAGAGGTTCTGATTGCCGATAGCGAGCGATTGCAGCGTGGTCGTCGCGGACACTTCCTGATGCAAGGACGGCGCGCGGTAGGAGCGCGACCAGGAGGCGCGCAAGGTCAGCGCGTCCGTCACATCGAAGGCCGCTGCGATGCGCGGATCAGTGGAGGTGAAATCACCCTGACGCTCATGGCGCGCGGCGAGCTGCAGGCGGAAGGCTTCAGTTACGGGCAATATCGCATCGGCAAAGATGGCAGAGGCGCTTCTGGCGCCGGCAAAATCCGGCCCGCCGACGATGAAGAGGAAATTGTCCGCGTTGAAATCATCGCCATGCTCGACGCGAAGGCTTTCGCGGCGATTATGCAGGCCGAACGCCGCCGAGACCGGCCTGCCCGGCAATTCAAAGAGGTTGTCGGTCGCGGCCGTCAGTTCCAGCGTGGTCAGGTCGGCGCGGGAGTTACGGATATTTTCGCCGATAATGTAGTCGATCACCTCAGGGCTGTTGAAGCGTGGATCATTGGGATCGGTGACGAGCCCGCCTGATCCGAACGGGTTGAAGAAGAAGCACCCCTGCGACTGGTCGCCCGCCGTCACGCCCTGACCCGGTGCCCGCACAGGGCAGTTTGCGCCGCCAAAGCCGAGGATCGCAGCATCGAAATTATCGGCCAGCGTGTCGGTGATCGTCGCGCGCAATGCGTTGCGCGAATAGGTCGCGTTGGCGGCAAGCGTCCAGTTGCGGCCAAACCCTTGCGTGTCGTGCTCGGCGCTGGCCTCGAAACGGTATGTGCGGTGGTTGAACTCGCGCCGGGCTGCGCCTGCGCGCTCGCCCAAGGGCCGGCCAAGCCACACCACATCGCGCCCGAACGGATTGCCGGGATGGCTGACGGAGATGGTGGGGAAGCGCAGGTTTGCCAGCGAGGGCGAATTACCGCGCTCCACATTCTGCTCCACGCCCGCCACGCGCACGGCAAGGCGCGTATCTCCAAAATCGCCTGTCAGCGCGGTAAAGCCCGAGAGCCTGTCCTCATCGGTGAGGACAGAGAAGAACTGGGCAAAGTCCAGCCCGCAAAAGCCGGCCTGCCCGAAGGCGGTCTGGCCCCCGAGCGCGAGCGGGCGACCGCCTGCGGCCACACAGTCTGGATCAAGGATTGCCTGCGGTCCGCCTGACGGCGTTGTCACCTCGAACCCGCCGCCGGGGGCGAGAATGTAGAACGCGCCCGGCTGGCCGAAGGAGGAGAGCCCTGTGCCCGGCACGAAATCGGTCTCGAAGCCTTCAAGGCCCTCGCGGTCGAACCATTCGATGGCGCCCGTCAGATACCATTGGCCAAACCCCGTGCCGCCAATCGCGCCAAGGCTGTAGCCTGCGCCGGAGCCGGAATATTCGGTCGGCCCGCGCCATTCGGCGAAGGTTTCAAACCCCTCCACCCGGTCGCGGGTGATCACATTGATGACGCCCGCCACCGCGTCCGCGCCATAGACGGGCGAGGCCCCGTCGCGCAGTACCTCCACGCGCTCCACCGCCAGCGAGGGAAGAAGCGCGTTGAAGTCGGCAAAGCTGGAGCCATCATCGGCGGCCACGCTCGCCACCGTCTGGCGCTGGCCGTTGATCAGCACCAGAGTCGCGCCAAGGCCGAGCCCGCGCAGGTTCACGCTGGACGTGCCGGAGGTGTCGTTCTGCGTGCCGGGATCTTCATTGAACTCGGAGCCCGTCACGAAGGTCTGGAAGGCCAGCGCCTCGCCGATGGAGGCAAAACCTGCCGCCGCCACATCCTCGCGCGATATCGTGCTGACCGGGCGGTCGGTCTCCAGCGCGCCCGGCGCGCGCCCGCCCAGAACGAAGATCACATCCTCAGGCGGGGCGGGGTTTTGCGCGGATGCAAGCGCCGCAGGCGCGCACAGGAGGGTCGT
>CAZCEG010000231.1:0-4414 GCA_964497275.1 uncultured Oceanicaulis sp. | reverse complement strand
GGCGGCGCAACAGGCGCGCACTGAAAGCGGGTTACAGGACGCGCTCGCGAACCTGGTACGCGCGCTGGACCCGTGGCTGATGGAAGGCCGGCCGGAGCATTACCGCGAAGCCGGGCTGGTCTATCTCACCGATGAAGAGAGCGGCCGCAGCTGGCTGCAACTGGGCACCGCACCCCGCAACCCGTATGGCGCCGGGCCTGTGCAGGCCACGCCATGGCCTGACCTGTCCCACCGGCGTGCGGAAGCCGAAGACGCCCGTTCGCGCGAGACGCCGGAAAGGCCGGATGCTGGCCATGTCCACTGAACACGAACTGCACGACCCTTCGCGCAGCTGGGTGGCGCGCCTGATCGCCTGGTCGGTAAACAACCGGATTCTGGTGCTGATCGGGGCTGTGGCACTGCTGGCCGCCGGGCTGCGCGCCGTCGACAACATCCCGCTCGACGCGATACCGGACATGTCGGACACCCAGGTGATCATCCGCACCGATTTCCCGGGCCAGAGCCCGCAAGTGGTGGAGGATCTTGTCACCTATCCGCTGGCCTCCGCGCTGCTGGGCCAGCCACGGACCCGCGATGTGCGCGGCTTTTCGATGTTCGGCTCGTCCTTCATCTATGTCGTGTTCGAAGACGGCGTGGACCAGTACTGGGCCCGGGCCCGTGTGGTCGAGGCGCTTTCACGGATTCAGGGGCAGTTGCCCGAGGCGGCCACCCCGCAGATCGGACCGGACGCCACCGGTGTGGGCTGGGTCTACCAGTATGCGCTGGTGGACCGCTCAGGGACACACGATCTGGCCGATCTGCGCGCCTTGCAGGACTGGTTCCTGCGATTTGAGCTGGCCGCCCTGCCCGGCGTTGCCGAAGTGGCATCGGTGGGCGGTTTCCAGCGCGAATACCAGGTACTGGTCAATCCGAACCGGCTGCGCGCCTACGATATACCCTTAAGCCGCGTGATCGAGGCGGTACGGGCCTCCTCCATGGAGACGAGCGGACGTATCGTCGAACAGGCCGAGACGGAATTCTTCGTGCGCTCGCACGGCTATGTCTCCCGGCGGGACGAGCTGGAACAGGTCGTCATACTGGCCAGGGAGGGTACGCCGGTCCTGCTAGGCGATGTCGGGCGCGTCGTGGAGGGTCCGGCCCTCAGGCGGGGCGTCGCGGAACTGAACGGCGAAGGCGAAGTTGTTGCCGGGATCGTCGTGATGCGCGCCAGCGAGAATGCGCTGACCGTCATTCAGGGGGTGCGCGAGCGCCTTGATGAACTCCAGGCTGGCCTTCCGGCCGGTGTGGAGATCGTTTCCGTCTATGACCGGGCGCCCCTTATCGAAGGCGCGGTCCGCTATCTGCGCCACAAACTCATTGAGGAAGGTATCGCTGTCGCCCTGGTGGTGCTGATCTTCCTCCTGCATGTACGCTCGGCCTTCGTCGCGGTCATCACCCTCCCCTTGGGCGTGCTGGCGGCGTTCATCGTCATGCAGATGCAGGGCGTCACCGCCAATATCATGTCGCTGGGGGGCATCGCGATCGCCATCGGGGCCATGGTGGACGCCTCCATAGTGATGGTCGAGAACGCCAACCGGCGGCTGGCGGAACTGCCGCCGGATGCGAGCCGGGCCGAACGCGATGCGGCGCGCCTGAAAGCCGCGCAGGAAGTCGGGCCCGGCCTGTTCTTCTCCCTCCTGATCATCACCGTGTCTTTCCTGCCGGTCTTTGCCCTTACCGGTCAGAGCTACCGGCTCTTCTCGCCGCTCGCCTACACCAAGACCTACGCCATGGCGTTCGCCGCGGCTCTGTCGGTCACGCTGGTGCCGGTATTGCTGATGATGCTGGTGCGCGGGCGCATACGGCGCGAGATGGCCAATCCGCTGAACCGCATCCTTGCGGCGGCCTACCGTCCCGCGCTGGCCATGGCGCTGAAATGGAAATGGATCACCCTGTCGGCGACCGTGCTGATGCTGGCCAGTTCTGCCATCCCGCTGATGCGCCTTGGCGGCGAGTTCATGCCGCCCCTTTATGAGGGCGATCTGCTCTACATGCCGACCACCCTGCCCGGCGTGTCGATCTCGCGGGCGCGTGAAATCACCGCGCAGACCAACCGGCTCATCATGACCGTTCCCGAGGTCGAGCTTGCCTTCGGCAAGGCGGGGCGCGCAGACACCGCCACCGATCCCGCCCCCGTCTCCATGATCGAGACATGGATACGCCTGCGGCCGCGCTCGCAATGGCGCGAAGGCCTCACGCCGGAAGCGCTGATCGCGGAACTGAACGAGCGGGTGCAACTGCCCGGGCTGGTCAATTCCTGGGGCTATCCGATCCGCATCCGCATGGACATGATCACAACCGGTATCCGCACCCCTGTGGGGGTGAAGATCACAGGGCCTGACCTTGCCACTATCGGCCGGATTGCTGGCGATGTGGAGGATGTGGTGCGCACCGTGCCGGGAACCCGCTCGGCCTTTGCAGACCGCACCCAGGGCGGGCGTTATATCGAAATCCTGCCTGATCGCAGCGCGCTGGCCCGCCACGGGATCGATCTGGGTGGCTTCCAGATGGTCGTGCAGGCCGCGCTCGGGGGAATGCCAGTTACGGAAAGCGTGCAGGGCCGCGAGCGCTACACGATCATGGTGCGCTATGACCGGCCTTTCCGTGAAAACGTGCAGACCCTGCACGATGTCCTGATCGCCAACCCTCAAGGGGCTCATATTCCTCTGGGCGAACTGGCCTCGGTCCACATCGCAGACGGCCCACCCATGATCCGCTCGGAAAATGCGCGCCTGACAGGCTGGGTATTCGTCGATGTCGCCGGCCGGGACATGGCCGGTTATGTCGCCGAGGCCAGACGTGAGGTGGCGGCCGGGGTGGACCTGCCGCCGGGCTACGCCATCGGCTGGTCGGGACAGTTCGAACAGATGCTGCAAGCGCGCGAACGGCTGTCTTTCGCCATTCCCGCCGCCGTGCTGACCATTTTCGTGCTTCTGATGCTGCATTTCGGGCGGCTGGACCGGACGCTGATCGTCATGGCCTCCCTGCCCTTTGCATTGATCGGCGGATTGTGGTCGGTCTGGCTGGCTGGTTATCAGCTTTCGGTCGCCGTCGCCGTCGGATTTATTGCGCTGGGCGGTATCGCGGTGGAAACGGCTGTCGTGATGCTGATCTTCCTCGACCAGCAGGTGCGCGAGACACCGCCAAAGACCCGCGCCGCCCTGTTTGATGCAGTCATGAAAGGCGCCGTATTGCGCCTGCGTCCCAAGCTGATGACGGCGCTGACCATTTTCGCCGGCCTTGCGCCGATATTCCTCACCGACGGCCTCGGCGCGGACGTGATGCGCCGGATCGCCCTGCCTATGGTCGGCGGCATGGCCACCACGACGGTGCTGACCCTGATCGTGCTGCCGGTGATCTATTTCGTCTGGGAAGCCGCCCGGAGGCGGTTGCCCGTATCCGAGCCGGAGGACAGCCCGGCACCCCAACCTGCCTATGGAGAATCCCGATGACCCGACTGCAAATGCTCGCCATTCTTGCCGCGCCGCTGGCTCTGGGCACCGCTGCCTGCTCGCCGCAGGATACGCAGCCCCCTGCCGGTAACTATGAAAGCGCCCCGGCCGTTCATGACGATCATAACGGCCACGAGGGGATGCACCACGAAGGCATGGATCATGAGGAGATGGACCATGCAGGCATGACGGCCGACGCTGCGCTGGAAGCCAGTGCGGCAGGTGTCCTCAATGCGGTCGATATCGAGGCAGGCTCGGTCAATCTGACCCACCCTCCCATGCCGGAAATCGGCTGGCCTGCAATGACGATGGACCTGCCGGTTACCCGCCAGGTTGATCTTTCCGCGTTCGAAGTAGGCCAGGAAGTGCGTTTTACCGTGCGCCGGGGGCGGGACAACATGTTCCGCATCGTTGCCATGGAGCCCGCGCAGTAGGTTCAGGCGTCGGGGTTTTCCAGCCGTGCCTGCAGATGTTTGCGGGCACGGTAAACCCGCATTTCCACCGATTTGGGGCTGATGCCGAGTATCGCGGCCGTCTCCTGCTGGGAGTGCTGCTCGACCGCGGCCAGCACGAAAGCGGATCTCAGACCCTCGGGCAGCGCGCCGATTTCCGCTTCCAGCCGCGCCGCCTGCTGGCCTGTTCCCAGTTGCTCTTCGGGATCAGGCATGCCGGTATCGGCCCGGTTTGCGGCATGGTCGAGATCGCGCGCGTGATAGAAAAACTGCCGGACCTTCCTGCGGCGCGCGCGGTCCCGGCACTTGTTCAGCGTGATCTGGAACAGCCAGGTCGAAAACCGCCGTGACGGGTCGTACCGGGCAAGGTTTTTCCAGGCGGACACGAAGGCTTCCTGCACGACATCATAGGCTTCGGCTTTCTCTGCAAACAAACGTTGAGGAGCGTTTGGCACAAATTTAACTACCTCT
>CAZCEG010000230.1:0-4441 GCA_964497275.1 uncultured Oceanicaulis sp. | reverse complement strand
GATGTGGTCGTGCCGGAAAGCATCACCGTGCAGGAGCTCGCCAACCGTATGGCAGAGCGCGCGGCTGACGTGGTGAAATTCCTTATGAAGCAGGGCCAGATGGTCCGCGCCGTCGATTATCTCGACGCCGATGATGCCGAGCTGATCGTCGAGGAGTTCGGTCACCGCGTGAAGCGGGTGGCGGATGCCGACGTCGAAGAAGGCTTCATCTCGGCCGATGATCCTGAAGGCACCAAGAAGCCGCGCCCGCCGGTTGTCACGGTCATGGGCCATGTCGACCACGGCAAAACCTCGCTTCTGGATGCCCTGCGTTCGACCGACGTTGCAGGCGGGGAAGCCGGTGGCATCACCCAGCATATCGGTGCTTATCAGGTGCAGCTGAAGAGCGGCGAGAAGATCACCTTCCTCGACACGCCCGGCCACGCGGCTTTCTCCGCGATGCGGGCGCGGGGCGCGCAGGCGACCGATATCGTCATTCTCGTTGTGGCCGCCGATGACGGCGTGATGCCGCAGACTGTCGAGGCGATCAATCACGCCAAGGCCGCCGGTGTTCCGATCATCGTGGCGGTCAACAAGATCGACAAGCCTGATGCGACGCCGGACAAGGTCATCAACAACCTGCTCCAGCACGAGATCGTGACCGAAGCCATGGGCGGCGACGTGCAGGCTGTTCCGGTCTCTGCCAAGCAGCGCATCGGCCTTGATGAGCTGACCGAGGCGATTTCGCTTCAGGCCGAAATGCTCGAACTCAAGGCCAATCCCGACCGCTCTGCCGAAGGCGTCGTGATTGAAAGCCAGGTCGACAAGGGCCGTGGCCCTGTCGCTACCGTGCTCGTCAAGCGCGGCACGCTGAAGCGCGGCGATATCGTGGTTGCGGGCGTCCAGTGGGGCCGCGTGCGCGCGCTGACCAATGAGCGCGGGCAGCAGCTGGCCGAAGCCGGTCCGTCGCTTCCTGCCGAGATACTCGGCCTTGATGGCGCGCCGGAGCCCGGCGAAGCCTTCTCCGTGGTCGAGAACGAGGCCCGCGCCCGCGAGATCGTCGATTACCGCATGCGTCAGCGCCGCGACAAGTCCGCCCGCACCGGTGGCGGCGGCACCTCGCTGGAACAGATGATGGCCCGCCTGCAGCAGAGCGAGGTGCGTGAACTGCCCATCCTCATCAAGGCGGATGTGCAGGGCTCGGCCGAAGCGCTCAGCATGGCGCTGGAAAAGGCCGGTAATGAGGAAGTGCGCGCGCGCGTCATCCACTCTGCCCCGGGCGGTGTGTCCGAGGCCGATGTGCAGCTGGCGAAAGCCTCCGGCGCGCCGATCTTTGCCTTCAATGTCCGCGCCAACAAGCAGGCGCGCGACCTTGCCGAGCAGGAAAAGGTCGAGATCCGCTATTACTCGATCATCTATGACGTCATCGACGACGTGAAAAAGACGCTCGAGGGCCTTCTGGCACCGGAGAAACGCGAAACCTTCATCGGTTACGCGGAAATCCTCGAAGTCTTCAACATCACCAAGCTGGGCAAGGTGGCCGGTTGCCGCGTGACCGAGGGTGTGGTGCGCCGTGGCTGCGGTGTGCGCCTTCTGCGCAATGACACCGTCATCCATGAAGGCGAGCTTTCCACGCTCAAGCGCTCCAAGGACGAGGTCAGTGAAGTGCGCGCCGGTACCGAGTGCGGTATGGGCTTTGTCGGCTATCAGGACCTGCAGAAAGGCGACCTGATCGAGTGCTTCACCGTCGAGGAGATCGAGCGCAAGCTCTGATCTGCCCGCATCGGGGTGAGACCCGCTCCTGCCGGTCCAAGTCCGGCGGGGCGGGCATGAAAGGACATATGCCATGAAGGTTCAGTCCCAGCGTCAGTTGCGGGCCGGAGAGCTTGTCCGGCGCGCGCTGGCAGACATCATCGCCGAAGGTGCGATCCATGATCCTGCGGTCTCCGGCATTCCGGCGACGATCACCGAAGCGCGCATGAGCCCGGATCTGCGCCACGCAACCGTGTTCGTAGCCGCGATGGGTCAGGCCGACAGGGTGAAGCTTGCCCAGGCGCTTGATCACGCCGCAGGCTTCCTGCAGCGCGAGCTCGCCCGCCGCATCGATCTGCGCTTCACGCCGAAACTGCGCTTTGAGGCCGATGACCGCTTTGATGAAGCCGCCCATGTCGACGAGGTGCTCGCGCGCCCGCATGTGAAACGCGATCTGGATTAGGCGGGCGTTCAACACCTCGCCTTGCTTGTTGTCCTCCCCCGTTCACGGGGGAGGTGGTCCGAAGGACCGGAGGGGGAGTTTTTGAGCAATCCACCCCCCTCGCCGCTTCGCGCGTTCGAAGCTTCGCTTCTCACCCCACCCGCAGGCGGGGGGAGACATCACGGAACCGCCTGATCTTACAACTGGGAACTCCGTTTATGGCACGCAGGAAAAAGGGTGATCCGGTTGATGGCTGGGTCCTGCTCGACAAGCCGGTAGAGATGACCTCCACGCAGGCCGTCTCCGCCGTGCGGCGCATTTTCAATGCGCGCAAAGCCGGCCATGCCGGAACGCTTGATCCGCTGGCGACAGGCCTTCTGCCGATTGCGCTCGGGGAGGCCACCAAGACCGTGCCGTTCGCGCAGGACGGCACCAAGACCTACCGCTTCACCATTCGCTGGGGCATCTCCACCGATACGCTGGACGCCGAAGGCGAGGAGACGGCGGTGAGCGATGTGCGCCCCGCCTCTGCCGATATCGAGGCTGCCCTGCCCGCCTTCGTGGGCGATGTGGAGCAGGTGCCGCCTGCCTTCTCGGCCATCCGCGTCGATGGCGAGCGTGCCTATGATCTGGCGCGGGCGGGCGAGGTTGTGGAGCTCTCTGCGCGCACCGTGCGCATCGATGCGCTGAACCTCATCTCTACCCCGTCAGCGGACCTCACCGTGCTGGAGATGGTGTGCGGAAAGGGCACCTATGTGCGCTCGCTGGTGCGTGATCTGGCAGCGGCGCTTGGCGCTGAGGGCCATGTCGCGGCGCTGCGCCGTACCGGCGTTGGCCCGTTCACGATCGAAGATGCGATCACGCTGGCTGATCTTCATGCGCTAAAGGCCGAGGACCGCCAGATGGAGGCGCTTGATCCCGTACACGCTGCGGTCAGTGATCTGCCGGTTCTGGACGTGACGGCAGAGCAGGCCGTCCATTTGAGGCAGGGCCGGGCCATTATGGTGCCGCCGCGCAAGGTCGACGCGCTGCGTGCCCTGCGGCAGGAGCGCTGGGTCGGCGACCGGGACTGCTCGCACTCCGTGCTGGCGCTGGAAGGCGATGAGCCGGTGGCGATAGGCGACATGCAGGCGGGCAAGCTCTCGCCCTGGCGGGTCTTCGTGAGCGCCTGACGATTTTTGTTCGCCTCAGGCGCCGGCGGTGAAAATGCCCGATATCCGTTCTGTGCCTTGCTATTGGCGCACTTTGCAGCCATAAGCACGGCGCACTGATTGCCGACCTTGCTGGACGGTGCCCTGGCAAGGCCGGTTCTTACCGGCACCGTGGAGACGACATCCATGTCTATCACTGCAGAGCGCAAGGCTGCGCTCATCAAGGAATATGCCCGTGAGGCCAACGACACTGGTTCGCCGGAAGTCCAGGTGGCCGTGCTCTCCGAGCGCATCGCCAACCTCACCGAGCATTTCAAGACCCACAAGAAGGACAACCATTCGCGCCGGGGCCTGCTCAAGCTCGTCTCCCAGCGCCGCCGCCTTCTTGACTATCTGGCCCGCATTGACGAACCGCGTTACCGGGTCCTCATCGCAAAGCTCGGCCTGCGCCGCTAGGCTTTGTACCCTTCACGCCGGTCGCCCCAAGGTGACCGGCGTTTTCCTATGGGCCGTGATGGTCATGGCCCTGTCCGTACGTACGAGAGAACATGTTCAATATCCAAAAAGAGACGATCGAATGGGCTGGACGCCAGCTCACCATTGAAACCGGCCGCATGGCCCGCCAGGCAGACGGGGCCGTCCTCGTCACTTACGGCGAGACAACAGTTCTCGCGACCGCCGTGGCGATGAAACAGGTCAAGGAAGGCATCGACTTCTTCCCGCTGACCGTGAACTACCAGGAAAAATACTTCGCAGCCGGCAAGATCCCCGGTGGCTTCTTCAAGCGCGAAGGCCGCCCGACCGAGAAAGAGACGCTGACCTCGCGTCTGATCGACCGGCCGATCCGCCCGCTCTTCCCCAAAGGTTTCAAGAACGACACGCAGGTCATGGTGACCGTGCTGTCGCACGACATGGAAAACGATCCCGATATCGTGGCCATGGTCGGCGCGTCGGCGGCGCTGGTGCTGTCGGGCCTGCCCTTCCTTGGCCCCATCGGCGCTGCGCGCGTGGGTTACAAGGATGGCGGTTATGTCATCAACCCGACCATTGACGAGATGAAAGAGTCCGATCTCGATCTGGTTGTCGCCGGTACGGGCGACAACCAGATCGAGATCGG
>CAZCEG010000229.1:0-4468 GCA_964497275.1 uncultured Oceanicaulis sp. | reverse complement strand
TTCCGCGAAAAGTCGCGGGCGGCCCGTCGGCCTTGCGGCCCCTGACGGGGCCGGACCGACTCCCCGGCGCATAGCGCTGAAAAGCGCGAACGCGCGCCCGAGCTAATGCGAGGAGCGACGGGGCAGAGGCCCCGGAGCATCAAAAAAAAGACCTGCGAGAGCAGGGTCGATAAGCGCGCGCACCGCCCCTATGTTGGGGTGATATCGCCTGACAGGAGCCCTTCATGGCCGCGCAAGACACCACCAATCCCTTTGACGGTTTCGGATTTGACGCCGACGACGCTGCGGGCGTGCTGCGTCAGTGTCTGGACGGGGCCGATGATGGCGAGCTCTTCCTTGAGACGCTCGCTTCGGAAACGCTCAGCTATGACGATGGCCGCCTGAAGGAAGCGAGCTTTGATGCCGGGCGCGGCTTTGGCCTGCGCGGCGTCTATGGCGAGACGACCGGCTTTGCCCACTCCAACGATACCAGCCTTGCCGCGCTGAAACGTGCAGGCGAGACGGCGTCCGCCGCCCGCAAGGGCCGTTCGGGCATCATGGCCCCGCCCCCTCCAGGCACGAATGTGAAACTCTATGACGATGTGGACGTGATCAGCGAGCCGGGCTTTGAGGCCAAGGCAAAACTACTCGCCGAGATCGACGCCTGGGTGCGCGCGCAGGACCCTGAAGTGGTGCAGGTGGGCTGCTCGCTCGCGGCCTCGCGCCGCGTGGTCGGCATTATCCGCGCAGACGGGCACATGGCCCATGATGTACGCCCACTGGTGCGCCTGAACGTGTCTGTGACCGTGGAGCGCAATGGCCGCCGCGAAAGCGGCTCTGCCGGGGCGGGCGGACGCGCGGAGTTTTCCCGCTGGCTGAACCGCGAAAGCTGGCAGCATCTTGCCAGCGAGGCGCTGCGCATCGCCAAGGTCAATCTCGAAGCGGTCGATGCGCCTGCCGGGGAATGGGAAGTGGTGCTCGGCGCTGGCTGGCCTGCGATTCTCCTGCATGAGGCGGTCGGCCACGGGCTTGAAGGCGATTTCAACCGCAAGGGCACCAGCGCCTTTGCCGGCAGGATCGGCAAGCAGGTCGCCGCGCGCGGCGTCACCGTCATTGATGACGGCACCATTCCGGACCGGCGCGGCTCGATCACCATTGACGATGAAGGCACGCCGGGCGGGCGCACCGTGCTGATCGAGGACGGCATACTGGTCGGCTTCATGCAGGACAGGATGAATGCGCGCCTGATGGGCGTGGAGCCCACCGGCAATGGCCGCCGCGAGAGCTATGCCCATGCCCCGATGCCGCGCATGACCAACACGATCATGGCGGCTGGCGAACACGACCCCAGGGAAATCCTCGAAAGCCTCGATGACGGCATCTATGCGGTCAATTTCGGCGGCGGGCAGGTGGATATAACGTCCGGCAAGTTCGTCTTCCGCTGCACCGAGGCCTACCGGGTGCGCGGCGGGAAAATCGCCGAACCGATCAAGGGCGCGACCCTGATCGGGGACGGGCCTAGCGCACTGACCCGCATCTCCATGATCGGCAATGATTTCGAGATGGACCCGGGCGTGGGCACGTGCGGCAAGGCAGGCCAGGGTGTGCCGGTGGGCGTGGGGCAGCCCACGCTGAAAATTGCAGGCATCACCGTGGGCGGCGCGGGCTGACACGCTGCGCCGCACCTTTTAGGGCGATCAGGCCGCTAAAGAGGAAGGCCGGGACAGGCGATGTCCCGGCCTTTTTCCATTCTAACGCACCGGTGTTTCCGGGCCCGGCTCTGACGGTGCGGGCAGCTGGTCCTCGGCCCTGCCATGGCCGAGCTTTTTGAGCCAGAAGCTCAACACGCCAAGGACAAGGCCAAGCCCGATGCCCACAAGGCCGAGCACGCCAAACACCTCTCCATAGCCTGCCAGCGCGCGTTCAGGGTCCAGAACCTGCCCTGCCACGGTGTCGGTCGCGGTCAGGGCCGCGATCAGGCCGCCCACATATTGCGCAAACGCGCTGGAGAGGAACCAGCCTGCCATCATGAAGCTGACCACAGCGGCCGGAGAGAGCTTGGTGATGGCCGAGAGGCCCACCGGTGAGAGGCATAGCTCGCCCGTGGTGTGCAGGAGGTAGGCCAGCGCCAGGAAGAAGAGCGGCACGCGGTAATTGCCGTCCGCAAACTGCACGCCCCAGACCAGCACCAGAAAGCCGAGGCCCACCTGCACTAGCGCGAGGGCAAATTTAAGCGGCGTGTTCGGATTGCGCTGCATCCTGGCGAGGAACGCCCACAAAGCGGCAAAGACAGGCGCGAAGATCAGGATGAAGCCCGAATTGAAGGACTGCGTCTGCGAGGCGGTCAGCGTCATGTCGAGCGTGATCGGCCCAAGCGCGATCAGGCGTTCAGGCGACAGCTCCAGCTGCGTGTTGCGCGCCGCAAAGAGGTTCATCGAGGAACCGGCCTGCTCGAACAGCGCCCAGAACACCACCGAGACCGCGATCAGGATGAGCGCAAGGATCAGCCGCTGCGTCTCTTGCGCGCTGCAATGCTTGCCCATGTACCAGAACATGTAGCCCAGAAAGACGCCCGCTCCGGCGATCAGCAGGAGCAGCATGGCATCTATCCCGCCAAGGCCGGGAACGGGCAGCGAGACCTGGTGGGCCTGAATGAGAAGCCATACTGCGCCAACGCCGAGAAAGCCCAGAAGATAGATGACGCTTTCGCGGTTGAGCGGACCCAGCACGCGCGCTTTCAGGGCTGCCGGGTCTGGCGGATTGCCGACCTCCGCGATCTGGTTCCTGCCCGGCAGGAAGAAGGCGAGACGTCCGCGCACGAAGACGATCCAGCCAAACGCCATGCCAAGGCCAGCAAGGCCGAAGCCTGCCCACCAGCCGACCGTCTCGCCGAGAAGGCCGCACAATATGGCCGCCCAGAACGCCCCCAGATTGATGCCGTAATAGTAGAGCGTGAACCCGCCATCGCGGCGCGGATCATGCTCCTCATAGAGCTGGCCGACGATGGAAGAAATGTTCGCCTTCAGGAAACCGACGCCCATGATGATGAGCGACAAAGCGAGATAGAGGATCGCAAGGCCGCGCCCATCGCGGTAAGTCACTTCGGTCTCGAAGCTGCCTGCAGGCAGAATGGCGGGAAGGCTCGCTTCTTCTGGAAGGTCCGCGATGACGAGATCGCCCTCCCGGTTGGCCGAGAAGCTGTAAAGCGCGCCATCGACTTCCAGCTGCACGCTGCGAAGCCCGCCGCGCCCTTCGGCGACCAGCGTGTAGGCCGCGCCCTCATAGCGCAGTTCTTCCTGCGCAGGCCGCCCTTCAATGCCCATGGCAAGATGGCCCGCCACCAGCAGCAAAGCGCCGTACGCGATGGCCTTGCGGGTGCCGAGATAGCGGTCCGCCACGAAGCCGCCGATCAGCGGCAGGAGGTACACCAGCGAGGTGTAGGCGCCGTACTGCGTGCTCGCAAACCCGTCATCAAAGAGGAAGTGCTGGGTCAGGTAGAAGATGAGGAGGGCGCGCATGCCGTAGTAGGAGAACCGCTCCCACATCTCGGCAAAGAACAATATGTGCAGGCCCCTGGGGTGCTTGCGCATCTGGTTGAAGACAGGCACGGCGGTGACGACCGTGATGAGAATGCCGATCGCGACAACGATATTGATGACCATGACTGTCCCCGGATGCGCGCCTTTGCTCAGCGGCGTGATTGTGGCGGACTGCATCACGCTCCGGCCCGTTCGGCAAGGAGGGGGCAGCGTATTGAACGGCGCGGCGCGCAGGTATATTCAAGGCATTGCTCTGGTGGAGCCGATGGCCATGGCCATGCGACAACTAAGTGCCCCGCGCCGGACGGCCTCCGGTATGCGATGGAGCACGGCTTTTGAAACCCCGTCTCTTCCTTGACGTTGAAACGGCCTATGACCGCTGGGCAGCGAGCTATGACGCCTACGACAGTCCGATGGTGTATGCCGCCACAGTGGCGCTGGAGCGCCAGCTGGAGCGCTTCGCCGGAAAGTCCGTGGCAGAGCTTGGCTGTGGCACGGGGCGCAACCTCGCGGCCCTGACGCGCGCTGGCGCTGCCAGTCTATGGGGCTGCGACCTCTCGGCTGGCATGCTGGAAAAGGCGAAGGCCGCCGCACCGGACGCCACGCTGGTCCAGCATGACATCACCCGCCCCCTGCCGGTGGAAACGGGCCATTTTGACGCCGCGCTGGTCAGCCTTGCCTATGAACATGTCGAAAGACTGGACGAGCCGACGGATGAACTCGCCCGCATCCTCCGGCCCGGCGGCTTCGCACTGATCCTCGAAATCCACCCCTTCATGACGCTTTCCGGCATCGGCGCGCATTTTCCCGACGGCGACCACGACATCCACATGCCAAGCCATCCGCACAGCTTTTCAGACTGGCTAGGCGCTTTGCGTCATGCAGGCCTGACGGTAACGGGCTGTACCGAATGGCGGGGCCGCGATTTCGGACCGGGCGCGCCGTCAGCT
>CAZCEG010000228.1:0-4470 GCA_964497275.1 uncultured Oceanicaulis sp. | reverse complement strand
GCCCCGCCGAAACCCTCAACAATCTCACGAAACACAACACTTGCGCCGGGAAAACGAAAAATGACGTGCACCCCAACCGGTAATTACCGGTATTCGACAGCGCGGACTCATGGCGGTATCTGAATGAATGGCGGGCGAGGCGGGTGCTTCGCCGCAACACGGCTTTACGATGGACCTGCAGCTCGGCTTCCTGCCCTTCCTGAACCGGCTTGAGAAAGCCGCGCTAAAGGCTGTGGAAGCGGAGGTGGAGTGGTTCTGCCTGCCGGCGGGCCAGACCCTGTTCGAGGCGGGCGATCCGGCCGATGCCTTCTACCTCGTCCGCTCAGGCGCGCTTGCGGCCTTCCGCACCGGATCGGACGGACGCCCTGAGCTGGTTGGCCATATCCGCGCCGGTGAACCCATTGGCGAGATGGCGCTGGTCGAGGACAGGCCCCACTCGGCCAACATCTACGCCCTGCGCGACAGCGAGTTGATCCGTCTGCCCAAAGCCGCTTTCGAGAAGCTGACCCGCCGCCACGCCAGCCTGATGCGCGAGCTGGCGCGGATGATGCTGTTTCGGCTGCGTGGCGGCACGCTCAGAGCCAAGTCCGAGCCGCGCGTCTTCGCCTTCGTCTCCACCTCCCCGACCATCGATCTGCAGTTTCGCGCCGGCGAGATGAAGACTGCGCTTGAGGCGCTGGGCCGCAAGGTGGTGGTGGCGGGTGAGGAGGCAGCGGGCTGGCCACCATCGCGCCTCAACGCGCTGGAAGACGATTTCGATATCGTCATCCTCGTCGCACGGATGAATGATTTCACATGGGTGCGTCAGGCCATGGGCCGGGCTGACCGTATCTGGCTGCTGGCGCGCGCAGATGCACGGCCCTCCATCCCGCTTCTGCCCGAAGACCCCTCACCTGCCGCCAAGCTGCGCCTTATCGACGTGGTGCTGGTTCATCATGGCGGGGACCGGCGCGCAGCCAGCCCGCAGGAATGGATGGACGCCGCAGAGGCCGCGCGCTGCTTCCACTGGCGTCAGTATGACAAGGGCGATACCGCGCATCTGGCCCGCACGATTGCGGGGCTGTCGGTCGGCCTCGTCCTGTCGGGCGGTGGCAGCCGGGCCTATGCCCATATCGGGGCGATCAAGGCCTTTCACGACCGGGGCATACGCTTTGACTTCCTCGCGGGCACCTCCATGGGCGCCATCATCGCCGCCGGGCTCGCCATGGGCTGGGATGACGAGGAGATAGACTGGCGGCTGCAAAAAGCCTTCGTCACCACCAGCCCCTTAAGCGACTGGACGTTGCCCGTTGTCAGCCTGGTACGCGGCAAGGAAGTGGAGAAACGCCTGCACGAGCATTTCGGCGATGTGGACATTGCCGACCTCAAACGCCCCTTTTTCTGCGTGTCGTCAAACCTGACCGATGGCTCTGTACGCATTCACCGCACCGGCCGCCTGCGCGATGCCTTGCGCGCCTCGCTTGCCATTCCCGGCCTGTTGCCGCCGGTCATTGATGGCGAAAACGTGCTGGTGGACGGCGCGGTGTTCAACAACTTCCCGATCAAGGAACTGAAAGCCAGTCATCGCGGCGTCAATGTCGGCATGGACGTGACGCGCAACCGCGCGATCAATCCGAAGGACTTTATCGACCCGCCGGGCTTTTTCGGCTGGGCAATGCGCCACGGCCTCTCTGATCCGCCACCAATAGCCTCGCTGCTGATGCGGGCAGCGACCGCCGCTACCCTTGATCAGCATGAGGAAACGCGCGCGCTCGCCGACCTGCTGGTTCTGCCCGATATCGACATGGATCTGCGCGAATGGCGGCGATATGACGATGCTGTGGAGGCTGGCTACAGCACCGCGACGGCGCTCCTGAAGGACGCCGACCATCGCCTGATGGCGAAGCTGAAACCGGGAAGCTGACGCGCCAGTGCGTGATCAGAAAAAGCCGAGCGTTCCGCCCTGCGGCGGAGCGGCAAGCAGACGGTCAAGACCGGCATTATAATTGGCGATCTGGTTTTGCAGGTAAGGCGGCACGGTTCCGCGGCGATTGCCCGCTCCCGGGCCTTCCAGAAGCTGCTTCAGCGCAGGGTCCTGCGTCAGTTCCCGCCAGGCGCGCTGGAGAATATTCATGGCATTGGTGAGCTTTTCGGCGGCGACCAGCGCGCCGTCGCGATTGCCGATATTCATCGCCGCGCCGAGCTCCAGCGCGAAGGTCGGCGGCGCTGCCGCGCTTTCATCGCGCGAGCTGCTGCGCCGGGTGAGGTCCTTGCCGATAATCGTACCACTGGGCAGGCCAAGGCTTTCCAGCGCGTCCTGGCCGTCTGCGCCGCCGCGCAGCTGGATGTTCACTCCGTCACGCGGCGTGATGCGCAGCACATCACCGTCCCTGCTACGCCCCACCGCAGAGGTGCCGTTCAGCAGGAGGGCGGCGTTGATCTTGAAGGTGAGCGAGCGCATCGTCTCGCCCGCCTCGATGGTGATCTTGCGCTCGCGCCCGCCATTGACCGAGATGAAGAAGTGGTCGCCCGCCCTGACCGAGCTCTGCGCACTGATCACGCGGCTATCGGCATAGACCACCTTGCCATCGGGCAGGCCGAGGCGGGAAAGAACGGAGTCTCCGCTTTCGCTGACCACCAGGCCTGCGCCTTGCGCGATGCCGCCGCGCCCGCCGACCTGCTGCGTCCAGTCCAGCGCGCCGGTTGACGCATCAAAGCTGGCGGCAAAGGCGTTCTGTGTCCCGGTCTGCTGGGAGCCCGGCAGCGCGCCATTGGTGGTTCCGGAAAGATAGACCTTGCCGCCGGAGACCTGAATGCCGGTGGCGATATCGTCAACGCCAGTGCCAAGGAAAGTCGTGTAGCTGACAGAGGGCGCAGCCCCGTCCTCGATCCGTACGAGGAACGCGTCGCGTCCGCCCTGATTGGCGTTGACGGGCGCAGAGGGCGCAAAGCCTTCACGTGCCGCCCCCGTCAGATAGATCGCGCCATCATCGCCCACCGTCATCGCTGTGATGCGCCCGCCATCGAGCGAACCCATATCCATCGACCAGAGCGGCGCGCCGGTGCCATCATCGCCAGGCGCAAACTTGGTGATGACCGCGCGGCCATCGACCTCGCTCGCGATCAGAAGGCCGCCATCAGAGGCTGTGGCGCTGGCCCGCGCACGCTCAATGCCGGCACCGGCTTCCACGCCGCGCGTGTAGAGCACGCTTCCGTCCGCGCCGATCGCGCGCACATAGCCATCAAGGCTGCCCTGATTGGTCATGCCGCCAAAGCTGCCGCGTGCCTCGCCGACCACATAGATCGTGCCGTCAGCGCCAATAGTGAGCCCGTTGGTCCGGTCATCACCTGCCGCGCCGAAGCGTTGCGTCCACTGCTCCACGCCATCGGCGTTGAACTTCACGACAAGGGAGTCCTCGCCGCCGAGATCACGCGTACCGCCAAGCTCGCCCTTGACCGACCCTGCCACGACGATATTGCCGGAATTGTCGACTGCCACGGACGCGCCCCTGGCATCACCGGCCGCGCCGAGCACCCGGCTCCAGACCTGCTTGCCATTGCTGTCATAGCGCATCAACACGAGGTCGGCCTCGCCGCGAATATCCTGCCCCGCAACGCCCGATGTGGTGCGCCCGACGACATAGATGCCGCCATCAGGGCCTTTGGTGATCGCCTCTATGGTCAGCGCATTGGCCTGAGCGGTGGTGCGGGTATCGTCGCTACCCGGCACCGGCACTTCGCTGGTGGTGAAATCGGCCTCGATCCGGCGGGCAAAGGCCACCATCGGATCGTCTTCCACGCCATTGATCTTGGTCAGCTGGCCTGCTGCGCTATCGCCCGTGCCAGTGACGCCTGCCATGAAGATGGCAGGCTTGGCGGCGGGCGCGGAGAAGGACACCTGCTCGGTCAGCACGCCATTAATGCGCAGCGCCCAGTCATTGGCCGTCACGACACCTGCAAGCCCCACTTCGCCCACGCGCGTCGCCGAGAAGCGGGTGACGATCTCGTTTTCTTCCAGCCGCTCATTGATGAAGCTGGTGACATTGGCCATCGTGCGCGGCGTTGCGCCCATCTGCGACAGGTCGATATCGACATCGATGTCGACGCCCATCTTGCGCACTGACACCGTAAACTGCGTATCGCCCGCAAAGGCGGCCACTTCCTGATCGGCGGGCCCGCGATGGATGATATCGGTCGTGTACTCGCTGATCCCGCGCTTGACCGCCACCTCGCTCTCGGCGCGGGTTAGATTGCGGTTCTGCAGCACGGAAATCTCATCAAGCTGGAGCTTGGAGAAATATCCGCTCATCTGCTCGATGCCTTCCTGGAAACGCCGGTTCCAGAAATTGAGATCGGTCTGGCTGGCGCCGCGCTCGGAAGCCGCCGCCGCAAGCGATTGCAGGGCGCGCAAGCCTGAATAGATCTCGAAGAGCTTCTTCTCGTCGGAACTGACATTCAGGCCGGAAAACCGGCTGGAGCCTGCCTCGACGA
>CAZCEG010000227.1:0-4506 GCA_964497275.1 uncultured Oceanicaulis sp. | reverse complement strand
CGGGTTCAAGCGCGGCGACCGCGTGTTCCACATCAAGTTCGGCTATGGCCGGATATTGGTCGCCGATGGCGCAAAGCTCACCGTGGCTTTCGACAAGGCGGGCGAGAAGAAGGTCGTGGCGAGCTTCGTGGAACGCGCCTGAACCGGTCTTTCAGCCTGCATTCATGGACGTCGGCCAAATCTTCCCCGCGGGGAGGATTGGCGCATGAGTGTTCTTCTGGCGGCACCGCTTCTGGTCGCTGCGCTGGCGGCAAACCCGATCAGCGAGACGTGCGAGTTTGAGGGCATTGCCCTGCACGGACGGGTGAAAGTGGTCACCAGCTTTCCCGATATCCGGGTGCAGATCGTGGACAGCTTTCCGGGGCGGCGCTAGACGCCGGTGGAGCCGAACCCACCCGTGCCGCGCTGCGTCTCGTCGAGGCTCTCGACCGGTTCGAGAATGGCTTGCACCACGGGCGCGATGACCATCTGGGCGATGCGCTCGCCGCGCTTCACCACGAACGGCTCACGCCCGTGATTGATGAGATTGACCCGCACCTCGCCGCGATAATCGGCATCGATGGTGCCGGGCGTGTTGACGCAGGAAATGCCAAACTTTGCGGCAAGGCCCGAGCGCGGGCGCACCTGTGCCTCATACCCTTCAGGCAGGGCAATCGCGAGCCCGGTCGGGATAAGCTGCCATTCGCCGGGCTGCAGGGTGACCGGCGCGTCTTCGGGCAGCGCGGCGGGCAGGTCCATGCCCGCCGAGCCCGGTGTTTGATAACGGGGGAGCTCCAGGCCCGCGAAATGCTCAAGCGTCTTTACGCGAACCTGGACCATGTTTTCCCCGCTGAACTGGAATCCCTATTGCGGGTTTTCTTCCATCCAGCGTTCCATCTCGTCAATGGTGGCGTCAAAGCCTTCCACAGCCTCGATGATGGCGGCCCGCTCCTGCTCGTCGATTTCGCCGGCCAGCACCGCGATGGAATAATTGCCATCGACAATGCCCATATTGAGGATGGTCATGTCCTCACCCTCGCCCGAGCGGGTGAGCAGGCCATAGCCGTTCAGGAGCAGCTTCACGTCATTGCTGTCCGGCACTACGCTCTCGCGGTCGCACAGAAGGCCGACCGTGCCTTCAGGCGCGGGCAGGGCCGCCAGCGGACCGGGGCGGGCAGCTTCCACCTGCAGGTCATACCCCTCCAGGAGCACGGGCTCGCGGCCCTCCTCGGCGAAGACGGCATAACAATCGGCCAGCGACGGTGCCGAAATCGCAGCCGTCAGGGCAAGGGCGGCAAGAATGGATTTCATGAAAGCTCTCCTCGATATTGCGGCCTGACCCGCAACACCATGTCGTCGAGCCACTAGCTTTCAACACGCTAGACCTTCAAACCGTTCCCGAGCAAGGCCATCACTGTATCGGCAATATGATCGGCGATCACGTGTTTGTCAGAATACGGTAATCGCCGGGTATTTTTTTTAGAAACAATCTGAACTGTATTGGCATCGCCTCCCATGACATCGCCGGATACATCGTTGGCTATGATGATATCACAACCTTTGCGTTGCATTTTCTGACGCGCCAGCATCTCCAGCGTGTGGGGATCCGGCGCAGTCTCTGCTGCAAAGCCGACGACCAGGCCCGGGCGCCTCTCCTGCGGCAGCCGGGCAATTGTGCGCAAGATGTCTGGGTTTTCGGTGAGCTTCAGGCTGGCAAAGCCTGCCTTGTCGACTTTCAGCTTGGTGGTGTGCCGCTCCGCCGGCCGCCAGTCTGCGACCGCCGCCACGCCGATAAAGGCGTCTGCGGGCAGCGCGGCTTCCACCGCTGCCATCATCTCGCACGCTGTCTCCACATTGATGCGGGTAACGCCCGGCGGTGTTTCGAGGTTCACCGGGCCGGAGACGAGCGTGACGCGCGCACCGCGCGCCGCCAGCGCCCCTGCCAGCGCATAGCCCTGCTTGCCGGAAGAGCGGTTGGAGAGGAAGCGCACCGGATCAATCGGCTCTATCGTCGGCCCGGCTGTAAGGATGATGTGGGGCGCACTCATGCGGGCAGGAGGACCTCGATAGCCGCGGCGATCACAGCCGGTTCGGCTAGCCGTCCGGGACCAAACTCGCCGCACGCCATATCGCCATCATCTGGGCCAACAAAGTGCACGCCGCGGCTTTTCAGCGTAGCGAGATTGGCCTGCGTCGCGGCGTGCTCCCACATGCGCACATTCATGGCAGGGGCCATCAGCACAGGCTTGTCGGTTGCCAGAAGCGCGGTGGAGGCCAGATCATCGCAAAGCCCGTGCGCGGCCTTGGCCATGATGTTGGCGGTGGCAGGGGCAACGACCACGAGGTCAGCTGAACGCGACAGCTCGATATGGCCCATCTCGGCCTCATCGGTCAGCGAGAAGAGATCGTCATACACCTTGTCACCGGATAGCGCGGCGACGCTCATCGGTGTGATGAACTGCTTGCCCGCTTCAGTGAGGATGCAGCGCGAGGCAATGGCGCGCCGCTTCAGCTCGCGGATCAGCTCCAATGCCTTGTAGGCGGCGATACCGCCCGAAATGATGAGAAGGATGTGTTTCATCGTTCATACGACCATTGCTTTAGCCAGCTGGCGAAACCGGCCTCGTCCAGCGATCCGTCGGCGAGCGCCAGCATGGTGGCCGTGGCGTCCCGCTCGGATGCATCAAGATACCAGCCATTGATACGAAGCATCATGTAGGCGGCAATAAACGCCATTCGCTTGTTGCCGTCGACGAACGGGTGGTTGCGGGCAATCCCAAAGGCGACACTGGCTGCGAGATCATGGGTGTCAGGCGCGGGATCAGCATACGCGAGCTTGTTTTCTGCCCGGCTGATCGCCGAATGCAGAGCGCCTTCATCGCGCAGGCCCTTTGCCCCGCCGGTGACAGCCATCTCGCGCTCATACGCATCGAGAATGGCTGCCAGCGGCAAGAGCCGCACTGGCGGTGTCATTTGGACAGGTCTTCCAGCGTCTTGCTGTAGCGCGTCCGGCACTCTTCATAGGCGGCCATGGCGGCCCCATAGGGCGCCTGGGATTTGACGAGTGTGACGCGGCCGCCGGTGACTTCGAGGGTCACTTCATCGCCCCGATTGAGGCCAGCCAGCTCCAGCACCTCCTTGGGGAGGCGCACACCGGTAGAATTGCCCTGTTTCGTCAGCTTCACGGTAATCGTCATATCGCACCTCCAGCCTGCATATAAGCACGTTTGTGCTTACATTGCAATCCGGCCAGTCAGGGCGAGGGTAAAGAGCACGCCGGCAAGGGCCGCGCCCGCGATCAGGAGGGCTGTCAGCCATAGGCCACGCTGACGGGTCTGCGCTGTGCTGGAGGGTGTCTCCATCCGTTCTGCGGCGGCAGTCAGCCGGTCCAGCGTATCGGGCAGGCGGATGAGGCTGGTGCGCAGCTTCTCCAGATCGGCGAGGAAATCGCGCACCTTGCCTTCCGGTCCGATCTCGCGGCGCATGAAGCGCTCCACGGCGGGGGCGGAGGACTCCCACATATCGTGCGCGGGCGTGAGCGTGCGGCATACGCCCTCCACCTGCACCATGGTCTTCTGCAGCAGGATCAGCTGGGGCTGCAGATGCATATCGAAGAGCTCGGTCACCTCAAAAAGCTGCAGAAGCACGCGCGACATCGGCACCTCGTCCGCGCGCTTGCCGAAGATCGGCTCGGCAACGGACCTCAGCGCAGCGGCAAAGTCGGCATGGGCGTGGTGGGCGGACACATAGCCTGCGTCGAAATGGGCCTCGGCGGCCGCCGCGTAATCGCGCGTCAGGAAGCCGTGGAGGATGCGCGCCAGATAGCGCCGTTCAGGCCCTTCAAGACGCCCCACAATGCCAAAATCCACTGCCCACAGCCCGCCAGAGCGGTCCACGAACAGATTGCCGGCATGCATGTCGGCGTGGAATACGCCCCGGTCCAGCGCGCAGGCGAGGAAGGCATCGGTAATGTCTGCGGCCAGCTTCACCCTGTCGATCCCCGCCGCTTCAATGGCCGCGATATCGGTAAGCGGGATCGCGTCGATCCATTCGGTGGTCAGGACGCGCTTTGCCGTCAGCGGCCAGACGATTTGCGGGATGTTCAGATTGCCTGCGGCGGTTGCTGCCTCCAAGAGCTCGCTCGCGCCTGCCGCTTCCATGCGCAGGTCCAGCTCCAGCACCAGCGAGCGGGCGACCGTCTCCACAAAGGCGCGCGGCTCAAGGCGCTTGGAGGCGGGAAAGAGTTTCACCGCAATCCCTGCGCCCATGCGCAGAACGGCAATGTCGCGGTGGATGCGCCGGTCGATATCGGGGCGCAGCACCTTTACCGCCACCGTCTCGCCAGAGCGGGTGACGGCCTTGTGCACCTGCGCGATCGAGGCAGCGGCGGCGGGCGGGCCAAACTCGGCAAACAGCGCCTCGATGCTCTCGCCGAGCTCCGCTTCGACCACCGTGCGGGCGATGGCATCGGGGAAGGCGATCGAGTGGACGAGGACGTGCAGGCGATCGAAGGACTCGGCGTAGCGG
>CAZCEG010000226.1:0-4544 GCA_964497275.1 uncultured Oceanicaulis sp. | reverse complement strand
TGATCGCGGGCGCGCGCGTGGAAGTCGCGCCCTACAAGAAGGACCCGGCCGATTTCGTGCTGTGGAAGCCCTCAAAGCCCGGTGAGCCGGTCTGGCAGGCCCCGTTCGGGGCGGGCCGTCCGGGCTGGCATATCGAGTGCTCGGCCATGATCGCGGCCAATCTGGGCGAGACAATCGATATTCATGGCGGCGGGATCGACCTGGTCTTCCCCCACCATGAGAACGAGGTGGCGCAATCGGCTTGCGCCCATGGCAAGCCGCTGGCACGCTACTGGCTGCACAATGGCTTTTTGTCGATGGACGCTGAAAAGATGTCCAAATCGCTCGGCAATATCATCCGTCCGAGCGAGCTGATCGCGCGCGGGCTGAAGGGCGAGGTCATACGCTACGCCCTCCTGACCGCCCATTACCGCGCGCCGCTGGACTGGACCGACAGGCTGATCGAGCAGAGCCGCAAGTCGCTGGACCGCCTCTATGGCGTGCTGCGCCGCCTGCGCGATGTGGAGGCTGCCGACGTGCCGCCGCCTGCCGGTGTCGTTGCGGCGCTGGGCGATGATCTCAATACCGCCAAGGCGCTCGCCGCCCTCTTTGAAGTGCTCCTGCGCGCCAACAAGGCAGAGACCGCAGCGGAGAAGGCTGCCGCCAAGGGCGAGCTTCTGGCCTCCGGCCTGCTGCTGGGCCTGCTTCAGGCCGATCCTGATGAGTGGTTCGGGCTGGATAGCGTGGATGCGCAGCGGCGCGCGTCCATCGACGCGCTGCTGGACGAGCGGCAGGCTGCCCGTGTGGCGAAGGATTTTGCCCGCGCCGACACCCTTCGCGGCGAGATCGATGCTCTGGGCGTGCTCGTCGATGACACGCCTGAAGGCCCGGTCTGGCGGCTGAAAGGGTAGGCGATGAACGCGCCCGATACGCCCCCAAAGGCCGGTTTCGGGCGCGGTCTGGTGCCCGGCTGGCTGAAGCCGGTGGCAGCGCTCCTCCTGAGCATCCCGCCCGTGTTTCGCGCATGGGAGAGGTATACCGCATCGCGCTTCCCTCGCCCGCCTGCGGTTGGATCCGATGGTCTTCCCCTGCCTGACCGGCTGCGCATGGTGCAGGTGGTGGCCCATGCCGACTGGCGCGTCTTTGAGCAGACCGGCGCACAGACGATTGCCTTTTTCGATGCGGCGCTGGCGCGTCATGGCGGCGGGTTTGAAACGGCAGGCGCCGTGCTGGATTTCGGCTGCGGCTGCGGGCGGCTGATCCGGCACCTGCCAGCACGAACCAGGGCGCAGCTTTACGGCACCGACCTTAATCCGCGCCTTGCCGGCTGGTGTGCGCAAAACCTGCCGGGCACGTTCGCCAGCAATGGCCTGCAACCGCCGCTGACCTATGCGGACGGCCAGTTTGATGTGATGTACGCCCTGTCGGTCTTCACGCATTTGCGCGAGGCGACCCAGCGCGCCTGGCTCGCCGAGTTCGCCCGTATCCTCAAGCCCGGTGCCCTTGTCCTGATCACCTTCCATGACGAGCACCAGCGCGGCGTTGACCCGGTCTGGCTGGCGCATGTGGCCGGGCGGGGCTTTGCAGTGCGCAGCGATGCGATGGAAGGCTCCAACCTGCCTGCAACCTACCAGACCCACGCCTATATGAGGGATATGGCGGGCGGTGCGTTCGAGGTTCTGGAGACGGTCTCCAGCCGCGATACGCCGTTCGGTCAGGCGCTGGCGGCCTTTCGCCGCCGCTGACGGGAGCAAGGGTTCATGACGGCGATGCCGGACCCGTATTCGAAAGACGTGCTGCAGCTCGCGGCCTCGATCCCGCATCTGGGACGCTTGCCGTCCCCCCACGGCAGCGCGCGCAAGGTTTCCCGCCTGTGTGGCTCTGAAGTGACAGTGGATGTCGAACTGCGCGGCGGCGCCGTCAGCGCGTTCGGGCTTGAGGTGCAGGCCTGCGCGCTGGGACAGGCGGCTGCGAGCGTTGTGGCAGAGGGCATTATCGGCGCGGACCGGGCCGAGATCGCGTCAGGGCTCAAGGCGCTGAACGCCTTGCTGGCCGGGACATCCGGGACCGTGGACGGGCGGTTCGCAGGCCTCGGCGTGCTTGCGCCTGCGCGTGATTATCCGGCGCGTCACGGGTCCATCCGGCTGGCGCTCGAGGCGGCGCTGGCAGCCTTTGACGCCGCGTCGGATCGTACGCCTACGGATGTATCCTGATGGATTGTCAGAAAAAAAATACGCTGACCCTCACGAAACGGGTTGGAATTGTCGTCATTGAGGCCTACAGACTCCTCGTGTCGCCAGTATTCTACGCTCTGGGGGTCAGATGCAGGCATGAGCCCAGCTGTTCGTGCTATGCCATTGACGCCATAACGGCCCAGGGATTGTGGAGGGGGAGCTGGCTGGCACTCGGTCGCATCGCGAGATGCCGCCCGGGAGGAACACACGGGTATGATCCTGCACCGGATAAAAAAATCCGGGCCCCGTGGTGGAAAATCTGGGCCTTCCGGGGAACTAACCGGAGCGATGCAGCGTAGCAAGTTGGTCGGCTGACCACTTGAGGGGGTTTAGGATGGATCCGGGTGCGCAGATAAGCGCCGTGATGGTCAGCTACCGTACTGGCCCGGTCCTTTTTGAGTCGATCCGCGCCGTATTGGCTGACCCCGATATTCGCGAGCTGATACTCGTCAATCACGACAATCCTACCAATGTCACAGTGCGCCTCGACACGCTTGATGCTGCCGAACCGCGCCTGCGCGTGATCCATACCGGTGAAAATCTGGGTTTTGCGCGTGGCTGCAATATCGGTGCGCGGGCGGCGTCCGGAAATCTCCTTCTGTTTCTCAATCCCGACACGCTGATCGGGCGCGGCACGGCTGCGCTGATGGCCAATACGGTCAAGGATCTGGACGTGCCCGCGATTGCCGGTGCCCGCATCCTCAATCCTGATGGCAGCGAGCAGCGCGGTGCGCGCAGGGGCGATCTGACCTTGATGAGCGCGGCGCTGAGCTTTAGCGGTCTGGCGCGCCTGCTGCCGGGCCTGCGTGATTTTCACCGTGAGCGCGAGACGGTACCGTCAACGGCCGTCGAGGTGCCGTCCGTGTCGGGTGCTGCCATGATGATGACGCGGGCGAGCTATCGCCGCCTCAACGGGTTTGACGAGCGCTATTTCCTGCATGTCGAGGACCTCGATATCTGCAAGCGCACCTGGAGGGCGGGCGGCAAGGTGGTGTTCGAGCCACGTGCTTCACTGGTTCATCTGGGCTCCACCAGTCACGTGAACGTGCTGTTCGTGGAATGGCACAAGGCTGCCGGTCTGCGCCGCTATTTCGCCGCGCATGCGACGACGCTCGAGCGCTGGGTGCTGTGGCTGGTCAATCCGCTGATGACGCTGGCGATCCTGGCAAGGGCGGTGACGCTGCGCACCCGCACCCGCGTCATCGAGGCACGCCAGCGCATGCGTGCCCGCGCGCGCCTCGCCCAGCGCCGCCGCGATGCCGGCAATTCCTGACGCCTGATCAGGTGCGAGGGGGAGGCGGGAAACCGCCCGCTTTCGCCAGCGCAGACGCAATGGGGTGCTTTAGCGCCTCGGCCTCCAGCCATTTGGCCGTTTTGATCATCGCATCGAGATTGATGCCGGTGTCAAAGCCTGCCCGCTCCAGCATGTAGACCACGTCCTCGGTCGCGACATTGCCGGTTGCTTTCGGCGCAAACGGGCAGCCGCCAATCCCGCCCGCAGACGCGTCAATGACGCTTACCCCTGCCTCAATGGCCGCATAGACATTGGCAATCGCGGTATTGCGCGTGTTGTGGAAGTGCAGGCGGAGGGTGAGGTCTGGCGCCGCCTCGCGCACGATCTCTACCGCCTTGGTGACCTGCCAGGGCGTCGCGACTCCGATCGTGTCGCCAAGGGCGATTTCCACCGCGCCGGCTGCGGCTGCGCGCGCGGCAAGCTCCCGAAGGATTGCAGGGTCCACCTCGCCATCGAACGGATCGCCGAAGGCTACCGAAATGGTTGCTGACAGTGGAATACGCGCATCGTGGGCGAGGATGGCGATACGGTCGAGCAGGTCTGCCGTTTCCAGCGGGGTGGCGTTCTGGTTCGCCTTGCCGAAGCCTTCAGAGGCGACCATCACGAAATTGATCTCGTCGCATTGTGCGTCGATGGCGGCGCGCATGCCGCGCTCATTGAGGGCGAGGCCGATATAGGAGACGCCCCTGTCGCGCGGCGCCCGCGCCATGATCTCCACGGAATCGGCCATGGCGGGCACCAGCTTCGGATTGACGAAGCTTGCCGCCTCCATGCGCTTCACGCCCGCTCCGATTAGCCGGTCGATGAAATCCAGCTTCATGTCCGTGGGCAGCAGCACAGGATCGTTCTGCAGCCCGTCGCGCGGGCCGACTTCGACAATACTGATCTTGCGGCTCATCGTGTCTCGCTTTCCTCGCACGGGCCGGTACGGGCGATCAGGATGTCCGTCGCCCGGCCACGCGAGTAATTATACCCGCTAATCTCGCGCTTCTGGACATTGATGGTGTGCGTGACCGGGCAGGTGACCTGACCTCTGC
>CAZCEG010000225.1:3688-4551 GCA_964497275.1 uncultured Oceanicaulis sp. | reverse complement strand
AGAGCGCAATCGCGCGTGCCGCGTCGTCATTGCCCGGGATCGGGAAATCAATCGGATCAGGATCGCAATTGGTGTCCACGATGGCCACGACCGGGATGTTCAGGCGGCGGGCTTCCTGGATGGCGATCGCTTCCTTGTTGGTATCGATCACGAAGATGAGGTCGGGCGTGCCGCCCATCTCCTTGATCCCGCCAAGCGAGCGCTCCAGCTTCTCGCGCTCGCGAGACAGCATCAGCGCTTCTTTCTTGGTGAGGCCTTGCGGGCCGCCTTCCTGATCGAGAATGCCTTCCAGCTCGCGCAGGCGGGCGATCGAGATCGAGATGGTGCGCCAGTTGGTCAGCGTGCCGCCGAGCCAGCGATGGTTCATGTAGTACTGCGCGCAGCGCTGGGCAGCTTGCGCGATCGGCTCCTGAGCCTGACGCTTGGTGCCGACGAAGAGCACACGACCACCGCGCGCGGCAACTTCACGCACCTTCACCAGAGCCTGGTGCAGGAGCGGAACCGACTGGGACAGGTCGATAATGTGGATGTTGGAGCGTTCGCCGAAAATGAACGGCTTCATCTTCGGATTCCAGCGGTGGGTCTGGTGTCCGAAATGGGCGCCAGCCTCGAGCAGCTGACGCATGGAGAAGTCAGGAAGGGCCATCTTCAGTTTTCCTTTTCCGGTTGGCCTCCACAGGGCGGAGCCTGCCATCTCATGAAACATGAGCCAGCGCGGCACCGGATCGACGCGATATGACAAGTCATACCTGCCGTTGCCCCATGTGCGGGATTGCGGGCGGGCTTATAAGCCTGCAACGCCGCAAGCACAAGCCTCACTGCCGGGCAAGCGCAGCCCCCGACAGGCGGCGCATCCTTGAGCC
>CAZCEG010000225.1:0-3678 GCA_964497275.1 uncultured Oceanicaulis sp. | reverse complement strand
GCCTCCACGGCCGCAACGCCGGCCACCTGCTTGAGCGCGCTGCGCAGCGCAGGGTCAATCGTATGGCCACCCGGCAGGCGGATGCGGGCGCGCGACCCATCCCCCAGAGCCATGTCCAGCATGATCACGCCGCGCCCTGCCCCGTTACCCGAATTGCCGCCATTGCCGGCACGCGCCAGCCGCTCGCGGATACCGTCCAGCGCATCAGGGCTTTCAAGAAGCAAGGTCAGGCCCGGCAAGGCTGCTTCCTTGAGGAGCGCGGACAGCGGCTCACACCCGTCAAGGATAAGCCGGATCTGCTCATCAGTTTCTTCCACGCGCAAGGTTGCGACAATGCCTACGCCCGGCTCCATCAAGTCGCGCGTCTGGGCCAGCACCTTGGGCGGCACCAGCGCTTCGAACTCGCCACTGGCATCCGACAGGGTCTGGAAGGCAAAGCGCTCATTGCGCCGCGAGAGCTTCTCCTGGCAGCGGCGCACGATCCCCGCCAGCCGCGCCGCCTTGACGTTCTCGTCCTTGACGCGGTCGAGAAGCGCCGACCAGGAGGTGACGCCGCGCCGCGCCAGCACCTCGCCATAGGCATCGAGCGGATGGCCGGAGAGATAAAAGCCGATAGCGGCCAATTCCTCATCGAGACGGCGCGTGCTCTCCCAAGGTTCGCAGGTTGGCAGGGCGGGTCTGGCAAGACCCTGCGCACTGCCTGCGTCGCCTCCAAACAGCGAGACTTGCGCCGATTCCCGTTCGGCATGGGCGCTCTGGGCTATGGCGCAAAGGGTTTCAGCCGCCAGCAGCGCGCGCGCGCGGTCAGGCTCGACGCTGTCAAACGCCCCGGCGCGCGCCAGCGTCTCCAGCAGGCGCCGGTTGACGCTGCGCGGGTCAATGCGACTTGCAAAATCATAAAGATCGGAAAACACGCCGCCCGCTTCGCGAGCGCGGACCAGATCCTCCATGGCGGCAAAGCCGGCACTGCGAATGGCCCCCAGCCCGTAGCGGATCGCGCCCTCCTCCACGCTGAAATCGGCCCGCGAACGATTGATATCAGGGCCCAGCACCGCGACGCCCATCCGGCGCGCTTCCTGGAAGAAGACGGCCAGCTTGTCGGTATTGCCCGCATCAAGGCTCATGAGGGCGGCCATGAACGCAACCGGATGATGGGCTTTCAGCCAGGCGGTGCGGTAGGCGATGAGTGCATAAGCTGCCGCGTGGGACTTGTTGAAGCCGTAACCGGCAAACTCGGCAACCAGATCGAAGATGTAGGAGGCCTTGGCCTCGTCGACACCGCGTTCGCGGGCACCGCTGAGGAAGCGCACCCGCTGCTGATCCATCTCCTCCTTCTTCTTCTTGCCCATGGCCCGGCGCAGCAGGTCGGCCTCGCCCAGCGAATAGCCAGACAGGATCTGCGCGATCTGCATCACCTGTTCCTGATAGATGATGACGCCGTGCGTCTCCTTCAGGACGGGTTCGAGATCGGGGTGGAGATAATCGGGCGCCGAGCGGCCAAACTTGCGCTCCACATAGGTGTCGATGTTCTTCATCGGACCGGGGCGGTAGAGCGAGATCAGCGCGATAATGTCTTCAAACGTGTCCGGCTTCACCTTCTTCAGCGTGTCGCGCATGCCGGAACTTTCCAGCTGGAACACGCCAATCGTGTCGCCCGATGCCATCAGCTCATAGGCTTTGGGATCATCAAGGGGCACCGCATCAAGATCGATGCGCTGCCCGGTCGACGCCTCGACATAGTCCAGCGCACGCGCCATTACGGTGAGGGTCTTAAGGCCCAGGAAGTCGAACTTCACGAGGCCCGCCGGCTCGACCCATTTCATGTTGAACTGGGTGGCGGGGATGTCAGAGCGCGGATCGCGATAGAGCGCGACGAGTTCAGGGAGAGGCCGGTCGCCAATCACCACGCCTGCGGCGTGCGTCGACGCGTTGCGGTAGAGCCCTTCCAGTTGCAGCGCGACCGTGACAAGGCGATCCACCGCCGTATCCTCGCGGCGCATGGCCTGCAGCTTTGGCTCTGTCTCCATCGCTTCGGCGAGGGTTACAGGTTGCGCAGGATTGTTCGGTACCAGCTTGGCGATCCGGTCGACCACCGGATAGGGGATCTGCATCACGCGCCCGACATCACGCAGTACCGCGCGAGCCTGCAGAGTACCAAAGGTGATGATCTGGGCCACGCGGTCCGAGCCATAGCGCTCCTGCACATAGCGTATGACCTCGCCGCGCCGCTCCTGACAGAAGTCGATATCGAAGTCCGGCATCGACACCCGTTCAGGGTTCAAGAAGCGCTCAAACAGCAGGCCGAAGCGCAGCGGATCGAGATCGGTAATGGTCAGAGCCCATGCGACAACCGAGCCTGCGCCCGACCCCCTGCCCGGCCCGACGGGAATGCCTTGCGCCTTCGCCCACTGGATGAAATCGGCAACGATCAGGAAATAGCCGGGAAAGCCCATCCGCTCGATAACGGAAAGCTCAAAGGCAAGCCTTGCCTCGTAATCGCTGGCAGGGGCCACCGGATCGACCTGCTGCAGCCGCGCGGCAAGCCCTTCGCGTGCCCGCGCCGCCAGTTCTTCGGCCTCGGTGCGGCCTTCAAGATCGGGAAAGCGCGGCAGGATGGGAGCACACGTCACCGGGCGATAAGCGCAGCGGCGCGCAATATCGAGCGTATTGTCTATGGCCTCGGGAAGGTCGACGAACAGGGACCGCATCGCCTCGGCGGACTTGAAATCGTGGTCGGGCGTCACCTTGCGCCGGTCATCGACGATCAGATAGCTCGACTGCGCGATGCACATCAGCGCGTCATGGGCTTCATGCCGGTCAGGGCTCGCAAAGAAAGGCTCGTTGGTGGCGACAAGCGCAATCTGGCGCCGGTAGGCCTCCGGCACCAGCCAGTCCTCGGCCTTGAGTTCCTCCGCCCGGCCATGGCGCTGTAACTCAATGTAAAGCCGGTCGGCGAATACCTGCTCCAGACGATCAAGTACCTCGCCCGCCTTCGGCGCCTTGTCGGCACAGATGAGCCGGTTCAGCACCCCATCATATCCGCCCGTCAGGCAGATGAGGCCTTCATGGCGTTTCAGGATGGCCTGAAGGGTGATCGAGGGCTCCTCACTGGGCTCCACGTCGAGGAAGGCCGAGGAGGACAACGCCATCAGATTGCGGTAGCCGGTCTCGTCCTGCGCCAGGAGCACCAGCGTTCCCGCCGGTGTTACCTTTTCAGCTGGCCTGTCGGCCTCCAGCTTTACCGCAAACGTGCAGCCGATGATCGGCTGGACGCCTGCGCCAGATATGTATTCGGAAAATTCGAGCGCGCCGAAGAGGTTATTGGTGTCGGTCAGGGCGACCGCAGGCATGGAAAGCGATTTGCACAATTGCGCGATCTCGCCGATCCGCATCGCGCCTTCCAGCAGCGAATACGGCGAGCGGGCCCGCAAATGTACAAACCCGCCCTGCTCCATCGCTCACGCCCTCACCATCCAGATTCGACGCCAAGTCTAACCGACCCGGCTACGAAATCAGCCCGCAAACGCTGTGCTCCAGGTCAGCACTACAGCTACAAACCCTACCGTTACGAACGCTGCGCTGGCTTCTTCGAGGAACCGTTTCATGTGCCTGTCTCCTATGGCGGAACGACCCCCGGCCGATCTCTGCGCGCAACCGATGGAGTCCGGGCCGGACCAC
>CAZCEG010000224.1:3900-4563 GCA_964497275.1 uncultured Oceanicaulis sp. | reverse complement strand
CTGACGGATCACCAGTTCCAGCTCGCGCAGCTGATCAGGATCGGCATTGACCACAATCGTGTTCGTGGGCGCGTGATGGGCGATGGAGGCACGGCGCGCCGCCCCGCCCTCACTGTCGGCTGGCGTCAGGCTAACCGACACCTGCTCGAGAATGGGCAGAAGGGCCGCCCCATCCGCATGGTTCAGCGCGATTACGCGGAAGCTCTGGTTGGAACGGCTGACCGCATCCACCCGGCGGATGAGCGCGATGATGTCGTGGACGGCGTTCATCTCGCCGCGGATCAGCAGCGTGTTGGAAGCAGGCACAGGCGCGATATTGAGCGCGAAGCGGCGATTATCCTCGCCCTGAAAGGCAGGCTGGCGCAGGCGCTCGATAATGCGGGCCATCTCGTCTGCCGAGACGTTTTCCAGTGACACCATCTCCACGACGGTGCTGTCGCGGTCGAGCGCGCGCAGGGCCTGCTCGATGGCGTTCACATTCGACGCATAGTCCACGATCACGACAGAATTACCGCTTTCCAGAGCGGTGAGCGTTCCCACGGCGCTCGACATGCCCGCCAGCGTGCGCACCGCCTCGCGCGCGCTCGCCGACTGCAGGCGCACGACCGAGGAGTTGAAGAGCCCCTCCTCGCTTTCCAGCATGGCGCCGGAGCGCGCACCTTC
>CAZCEG010000224.1:0-3890 GCA_964497275.1 uncultured Oceanicaulis sp. | reverse complement strand
TCCCGCTCGGCGCGAATCTGGTAGATGCCCGGAGCCGTCGGCACCGCGCTATAGCCATGGACGCGCAAGGTGGCGAGGAAGACCTGAAAGGCCTCGTCGCGCGTCACCGGCCCCTGCGAGGTGATGGTAACGACGCCGCGTATCTGCGGATCGACCACAAACGTATAGCCGGTCAGCGCGGCCATATCCTCGATGAAGGCGGTCATGTCCGCATTGCGGAAATTGAGCGTCGTGCGCTCCTCGCTTTGCGCAGCGCTAACCCCGGCAAGCAGGACAAAACCCGCGATGAAGGCGGCAAGACGGAAGATCATGGCATGGGCCTTGTCTGAAGTGAGAGCCGCTCGCCATTACGCTCGAGCGACAGGCTTGCGGGCAGCGCCCCTTCGGCGAGTTGCTGGCCGAGGGCGGAGATGCGGGCGGGCGTGATCGGCTCGCCGTCAATGGTCGCGATGATGTCGCCTGCCTGCAGGCCTAGCGTGGCAAGGGCGGGGGGCGCGCTTTCAATCCTCAGGCCCTCGCCGCCCGAAGCGAGCGGCTGGGGCGTTAGCGACACGCCTGCGAGCGTGACGGCCTGCAACGGCTCTGCGGGTTCGCTGCGGCGCGCGCGGGCGCGCTCGGAGAGGAACAGCACTTCGCGGGCCCCTCGCCTGCGCAGCACCACGCGGTCATCATGTACGGCTTCGAGGGTGACGCCGTCCTGCAACTCGCTGCCGGCGGCATAGCTGCGCTGGCCGCCCGCGCCAGCCTCGATGATCGCACTGCCGGCCTCCGGGCGGGTGCCGGTGCGCACCCCGAACAGGGCATAGCCGAGGCGGGATTCAGGTAGCAGCTCAATGCGCGCTGTGTCCGGTGCCCCGCGCGCGGCAAAGAGCAAAGCCGCCGAGCCTTGCGCATAGCTGGGGCCGGACCGGTCGCTGCGCGCCTCTGCGCTGGCAACGGGGCCGGAAATGCCGGTCTGATAGCTGCCAAACCAGACCGTCCAGACCAGCCATGCCGCTAGAACGCCGACAAGGATAGCCAGCGCCAGCTCTGCACCAAGCACGGCTGTGCGGCGGCCCCGGGCAGGCTGGCTATGTCTGGTCGGTGTTCTGGCGCCCTCCCCCACAAGGCTGCGCCCGTTCGTGCTCATTAGCTCACGCTGTCCACCCGCTTGTCAGATTGTCCGTGTAGCGCACTTTCGTGACAGTCTTGCAAAGCCGTATACTGGCAATGGCGGTTAGCGGTGACACCCGGACAGAAAATAGCGCCCGGAGCAGGGGACCCCGGGCGCTTCAGTCGTACGGCAAACCTTGACCTAGAAGCTGGTCGACAGGCTCACCGAGAAGGTGCGGCCGCGCTCATAGGTGTTGAACTCGGTCTCACCGATCGTGGCGTTACGCTGGTATTCGCGATACTGCTCATCGAGCAGGTTGCGGCCTGACAGACCCAGCGAGAACTCCCGGCCCATCGCCTCAAAGCGGCGGCGGTACTGGACGTCCAGCTGCACACCCGGCTCTTCGATCACGTCCGGCAGAACGCCCGACGGCGAGTTGAAGCCGCGTTGCAGAATGCGCTCGTCAACCCAGTTGACCAGGATGGTGAGCTGGTCGTTGTCACCTTCCCACCCGAACTGAGCGTTGATGATGTTCTCAGGCGTGCCTTGCAGCTGCGAGCCGTCCAGATTGAAGAAGCTGGCATCGCGCAGGCTGTTGCTGATCGGGTCGAGCACCTGCACGCCCTGCGGCGCGATGATCTCGGACTCGGTGTAGGTGTAGTTCACCGCAAAGCGCCAGTCGCGCTCGCGGAACCAGGCAATGTCGAGCGGGAACTGGAAGTACTGGCGGTATTCCAGCTCCAGACCGCGCAGCTCGGCCTTCGGCGAGTTCAGGAAGGTGGTCTCGTTCACGAAGCTCGCCGTTTCAAAGATCACCTCCTCGATCGGATTGGTGATCTCCTTGTAGAACAGAGCCGCAGTGATGAACTGGTCACGGCCGAGATAATACTCCAGGCGCGCGTCGTAGTTCGTCAACTCGGAATCCACCAGGCCATCAAAGCCGCGGAAGCTGCGCTGGCTTTCCGGATCGAAGAAGCCCGAATTGGCAAATTCGCGGAATTGCGGACGCGCAATCGTCTGCGAGTAGCCAAGGCGCAGCTGCAGATCATCGGCGAAGTTCCAGGTGATCGTCGCTGCGGGCAGGAGGTAGTCATTCTCCAGCGTCGCACCGCGGCCCAGCTGGCCAAACCGGCTGAAGGTCTGGACCGACTGCACCGCATCCTCATAGCGCACACCCAGGGTGGCCCGGATGAAGCTGGTGATGTCGACATCCGCCTGAACGAAGGCGGCGTCCACATCAAGCTCGCCGGTATAGTTGGACTGGGTGTTCTGCACTTCGGTCAGCTGGAAGCGGGCCGGGCCGATATTGTCCGGCGAGAACAGGAAGTCCGGACGGGCAATCTGCACGTCGGCCGGCAGCGAGTTACCGCCGCCCATGCGGAAGAAGAGCGTGCGGTAGTCCCGCTCGGTCTGCGTGCGGTCAGCACCCACGGTCAGCACCAGCTCACGCGAGCCGGGCAGATTGAAGGTGTAGAGCAGTTCGCCGCCGAAATTGCTCAGGTCATCGGTCAGATCGGTGAACTGGATCTCGTAGCGGGCCGCAGAGGTGAAGGCGATATCACCATTGGCCTGCTCCAGACGGGTCAGCTCCTGCAGGAACGGGGTCTGGCGGGTCGCTTGCGAGATCGAACCCCGCCAGCGGGCCTCCAGATTGCCGAAGGCGTGCTGGCCGGTCAGCTGGAACATGCCAAGCTCGCGCTCGAACCAGCCGGTGGTTTCCCGGTAGATCGGACGGCCGCCCTGTGCGTTGAAGTCCTCACCGCGGGTCAGCTGCGTGTCCTTGCGGGTGGAGTGCACGTAGAAGACCGTTGCGCCCACAACATGATCCCCGCGCTCGGCGGTCACCGAGGCAAGGCCATTGGTCACCGCGTCATAGGAGGTCAGCTGCGAGGTGAGATTGGTGCCGAGAACATCGCCGCGCACACGCTGGCGCTGCGCATTCTCGATGCTCCAGCCCGCATCAAAGCCGGCCGCCCCGACGAGGCCAATGTCAAACCCGCCCAGATCAAAGGCATAACCGCCACTGCTGGAGACCGAATAGTCGGGATGCAGGTCCATGGACTGCACGACCAGCAGGTTCGGGATGACCACGCTCTCGCTGACCGCTTCCAGCTGCGCAGGGCTCAGGCTGTTGAGCGTCTGGTTGTTGCGGATCACGTCGGCAAGCGGCCCGGGAATGTCGCGATAGCCCCGGTCATAGCCGGTCCAGTCGGTATCGGACCCACGGTGGATCAGCCCGGTCTCGCCGGTGGTCACCGTGTTGTAGCCGATGCTGCCCGAGAAGTTCAGGAAGGGCTCGGCCGGACGGCGCAGCGTGTTCAGGGCGATGAGGCCACCGCCGAACTCGGCGCCGTAATTGGCAGACTAGGTCTTCTGCACAGCGACGCCGTCCAGCACCTCGGACGGGAACAGGTCGAGCGGTACGATACGGCGCAGCGGCTCGGGGCTCGGCAGGGGCGAGCCGTTCAGCAGGGCTGCGGCGTACCGGTCACCCAGGCCCCGTACATAGGCGAAGCGGCCGCTGACAACCGACAGGCCGCTCAGGCGCGTCAGCGCGATGGCGGCATTGCCGTCACCCGAACGCTGCAGGTCTTCAGACGTAACGAAGCTGGCGACCTGCGCGGTGCGGCGCTGGGGCTCGGGGATAAACTCGCCGCGTACGGTCACGACATCGGCGATTTCTTCCGATGTCTGTGCCGTATCGGCCTGGCGGGCAAGAGCTGACGGGGCGCACAAGACGGTGCTAGTCAGCAGGGCCGCGCCGAAAAGAGATAGCGCTTTCATGGGTATGTAACCT
>CAZCEG010000223.1:0-4581 GCA_964497275.1 uncultured Oceanicaulis sp. | reverse complement strand
TCGAGATCAGCTCGACGCTCGGCGGGCTGACGCTTTTTGGTGCCATGGGCATCATTATCGGCCCGATGATTGCGGCACTCTTCAGCGCGGTCTGGCACGTGTACGCACGGGCGTATGCGCCGCTTCTGGGCGAAAAATAGCCGAACCTCATTCTCCGGCAGGGTTGCCAAGTTTGCAATGGGGATGGGTAACGATGTGCCCTACAAACGCCCGCGCTTTCCAGCGCTCTTCTAAACAGCCGGAATGGCCCCTGCCCGTGGCGGGGGCCGGTTTCCGCCCGCATAACGCTCTATCGCCGCAATGCGCTTTTCCATGGGCGGGTGGGTCGCAAACATGCCGGCAAACCCGGCCGAGCGGTCATGCAGGAACATCTGGCGCACCTCTGCTGGCGCGCCCTCCACATCCGGGTTGCCGGAAACCTTCAATAGGGCGGAAATCATCGCGTCGGGGTTCTTCGTCAGTTCGACCGCCCCGGCATCGGCCATGTATTCGCGCTTGCGTGACAGGGCAAAGCGGATCGCGATTGCCAGCACCCAGGCCAATGCCGCCATGGCCAGCGCGATGAGGATGAACACGCCCGCATTGCCGCCAGAGCCGCGGCGGCTGCCCCCTGCCCGGCCAAGCGAGCCATGCAGCATGCCGCGCACGAGGATCTCCACCGTGAAGGAGATGATGCCGACAAAAATGATGGAGATGACCAGAAGCCGCACATCGCGGTTTAGGATGTGGGTCAGCTCGTGGGCGAGTACCGCTTCCATCTCCTCCCGGTTCAATGCGCCCATCAGGCCGCGCGTCACCGTCACCGTGTACTGCTTTTCTGTCAGTCCTGAAGCATAGGCGTTCAGCGCAGGGCTCTCGATAATGCGCAAGGACGGCATGGTGATCCCGCGCGAGATACACAGGTTTTCCAGAAGGTTATAAAGCTCTGGCTCGTCATTGCGGGTGACGGGCTTTGCCCCGGTTGCCGCATCGATGATCGCCTGATGGGAAAACCACGCAATTGCAAACCAGATGGCAACCGCCGCCAGCACCCAGGGCGTGACCATGGGCATGGCGTAGAGCGCTTCGCCAAGCGCGCCTTCAACATCAGGCTGATCGCTGGAATAGCCGATGAGCAGCACCGCCCCGGCATAGACAAGGCCGAGGATCAGGAAGGGGAAGCCCGCCAGCAGCAGGACCGATTTGAGATTATTGTTCCAGATATGGCTGCGAAGGCCTGTCGCGGCGAGCATGACCGGCCTCCGTCAGTCCATCGTCCCTAGAATTTCACCGATGGCGCAGCGCGCTCCGACGCGGCAATCTCGAAGAATTCACGCGCCTTGAAGCCGAACGGTCCGGCCAGCACGACCGCAGGGAACTGCTCGATGGCCGTGTTGTATTCCGAGACCGCGTTGTTGAAGAAGCGGCGGGCTGCGGCGATCTTGTTTTCAAGATCGGCCAGCTCGCGCTGCAGGGACAGGAAGTTCTGATTGGCCTTCAGGTCCGGATAGGATTCCGACAGCGCAAAGAGCTGACGCAGCGCGCCGGTGAGCAGGTTTTCCGCTGCAGCGAGGTCTTTCAGGCCCGTCGCGTCGATGGCCTGCTGGCGGGCCTTGATGACGTTTTCCAGCGTCTCGCGCTCGTGGCTGGCATAGCCCTTGACCGTCTCGACGAGGTTCGGGACGAGGTCATAGCGCTGCTTCATCTGCACATCGATATCGCCCCAGGCCTGATGCGTCGTCTGACGCAGCGCCACGAGGCGGTTGTAGATGAGGATGACCGCCACAACGATGACGGCAAGGACGATAAGGAGGATGGTGAATTCCATGGACGATATCCTTTGCTGTCCGGGCGGGGCCGGTTCTTGAAATGCTTAACCCCAAGCGGCCTCTGCGCCAAGTGCAGAAGGCGGAGCGGCGTTAATCGCGGGTTTCGAGAAGGCGGGCGCGGCGCAGGTCCTTTTCCCGGCCCATCAGCTGGAAAATACGTATCAGCTCACGGCGCGTAGCCACCTGCACCAACGACCCGTACGCGGTTATGGTCTCGCTTTCGTTGACGTCGATAGCCCGCCAGACTCCTTCAAGGCATATCTCATGTCCGGCCATGATCTCCACCGGTACGGGTCCGAACTGCGCTGTCAGGAACTGGCGGGAGCGGAACAGGCCGGATGGCGGGACATGTTTTCGTGTGATGTCGGCCCGCTCCAGAAGCGCCAGCGCGTCACGATCCGACACCAGCACGTCGATATCGGCCAGCGGGCCATCCTCGATACCATGCAGATACAGCCCCGCCCCTCCATAAATGGCCCAAGGGTCGCGACAGATCGTCATCGCCTCGGCCAGGGCGATCAGCGTCGCCTGCAAACCGGTCAACGCTACACCTGCCCCCTCGGACCGAACCGTCCTGACCGCGAAAATCCTTTCGGTGCCAGACGCCCTGCCTGTGCGCGCTTGCCAAGGTAGAGCTTCCAGTCGGGCACGGGCTGACGGCGGCCTGCCCCGTCAGTCCAGCTGAGGCCCTCTTCGGCGATAAAGCAGGTGACATCACTGATCTCGCCGCCCTTGCCGCCCAGCAGGCGCACCCCCTTGCCCCGGTTCATTTCCGGTATTTCCTCCAGCGGGAAGACAAGCAGCTTGCGGTTCTCGCCGATAACAGCGGCAGAATCGCCCTTCGCTTCGGTGACGACAATCACTTCTGCGCCTTCGACGAGGTTCACCAGCTGGCGGCCCGCACGCTTGATGGCGGGCAGTTCATTCTCCGGCACCACAAAGCCATGGCCGGAGCTTGAGGCGATGAGCAGCTTGCGCGCCGGATCGTGCTTTATCAGCGTCAGCGGCGCGGCGGTTTCATCGAGATCGATCTGCAGGCGTACCGGCTCGCCAAAGCCACGCCCGCCGGGAAGCTTTGCCGCATCGAGCGTGAATACCCGCCCGTCGGTGGAAAAGAGCAGCAGCTTGTCCGTCGTCTCGCACTGCACCGCAAAGCCGGTCGCGTCCCCATCCTTGTGCTTCAGGCTGGAAAGGTCATCGACATGGCCTTTGAGCGCGCGGATCCAGCCCTTTTCAGACAGCACCACGGTCAGCGGTTCGCGCACCACGAGGGCTTCTTCCACCTTCTCGGCCATGTCCTCGGCAGGGGCATCGCCAAAATGGGTGCGGCGGCGGCCAAGGGCGGTTTTCGGCCCGAAAGCCTCGCCCACGGCTGCGATCTCGCCATCTACCTTCGCCCACTGCTTCTGTTCGCTGGACAGCAGGCCTTCCAGCTCGGCGCGCTCGCCCTCAAGGCGGCCGGCCTCGGTGCGAAGCTCCATCTCTTCCAGCTTGCGCAAGGAGCGCAGACGCATGTTGAGGATGGCCTCGGCCTGACGTTCGGTCAGCTTGAACTCGGCCATCAGCTCGGGCTTGGGCTCATCACTCTCGCGGATGATGGCGATCACCCGGTCCAGATTGAGGAAGCAGATGATATAGCCCGCGAGCACTTCCAGCCGGTCTTCGACTTGGGCGAGACGGCGCCTTGCCCTGCGCACCACCACTTCGCGGCGATGGTCGATCCAGATGCGCAAGACCTCTTTCAGGCTCATCACGCGCGGCGCGCCCTTCGGGTCCAGCACGTTGAGGTTCAAGGGAAAGCGCACTTCGAGATCACAGGCGCGGAAGAGCGATTCCATCATCACCGCAGGATCGACGGTGCGCGCGCGCGGCTCGATCACAAGGCGCACGTCTTCCGCGCTCTCATCCATGATGTCGCCGACGAGGGGCAGTTTCTTTGCGTCCATCAGGCTGGCGATACGCTCCACCAGACGCGCTTTCTGGACCAAATAGGGGATTTCGGTGACGACGACGCGCCACGTGCCCCTGCCCTGATCCTCCACCTCCCACTTGGCGCGCAGGCGGAACCCGCCCCGTCCCGTCTCATAGGCTTCAAGGATGGATGCAGGTGGCTCCACGCACGTGCCGCCGGTGGGAAAATCCGGGCCTTTCACATGGCGGGCTAGATCACGCACCGAGGCATCGGGATGGGCGATGAGGTGGCGGGCGGCAGCGCACACTTCAGCCGCGTTATGCGGCGGGATGCTGGTCGCCATGCCGACCGCGATGCCCGTCGCGCCATTGGCCAGAAGGTTCGGAAACGCACCCGGCAGCACAACCGGCTCCTCTTCGGAGCCGTCATAAGTCTTGCGGAAATCGACCGTGTCCTCGTCGATATCGGCCAACAGCAGGCGCGCTGCCTCGGTCAGGCGCGCTTCGGTATAACGCATGGCGGCCGCGCTATCGCCGTCCACATTGCCGAAATTGCCCTGCCCCTCGACCAGCGGATAGCGGGCCGCAAAGTCCTGCGCCAGGCGCACTAGCGCGTCATAGACGGACTGGTCGCCATGGGGATGGTATTTACCGATCACGTCGCCGACCACGCGCGCCGACTTCTTGAACGCCGCATCGGGATCAAGCTTCAAAAGGCGCATGGCATGCATCAGCCGCCGGTGGACGGGCTTCAGCCCGTCGCGGGCATCCGGCAGGGCGCGCTGGGTGATGGTGGAGAGCGCATAGGCGAGATAACGCGAGGACAGTGCATCCTCGAAGCGTTCAGGGAAAATGCGCCCTG
>CAZCEG010000222.1:0-4582 GCA_964497275.1 uncultured Oceanicaulis sp. | reverse complement strand
AGACCAGCTCCACCTTGTAGAACTGGTGCATCCTCATGAGCCCGCGCGTATCGCGCCCCGCCGCGCCGGCCTCAGAGCGGAAGCAGGGCGTGTGCGCCGTCAGCCGCATCGGGAAGTCACTTTCAGGATGGATCGCGTCGCGAACGAGGTTAGTCAGCGAGACTTCGGCGGTGGGGATGAGATAGTGATGGCCTTGGACGAGCTTAGCGCCCGTTGCATTCACCGAGGTATTGAGGCGCCCATCGTCCGCGACCCATACTTCAACATCTCTCTGCCCCCTCAGGAACAAACCGCCCTCGAGCAGTTCTTCAGGGTTAGTGTTCTTGGTCACAAGCCCTGATGCGAAATACAAATCTTCTTCAAATTTCGGTAGTTGCCCCGTACCAAACATGGCGTGGTCCTTGACCAGCAGCGGCACGCTCGTTTCCGAATAGCCATGCTCTGTCGTGTGCAGGTCCAGCATGAAGGCGGCCAGAGCGCGCTCCAGCCGGGCAAGCTGGCCCTTCAGCACCGCAAAGCGCGCGCCGGACATGGCGGCAGCGGCCTCGAAATCGAGCCCGCCCAGCCCTTCGCCAATGGCCACATGGTCTTTCGGCGCAAACGCGAACTCTTTGGGCTCGCCCCAGCCACGCACTTCCTCATTATCGTTTTCGTCTGCGCCTTCAGGCACGTCGTCGAACGGCATGTTGGGGAGCGAAGCCAGCTCGAGGCGCAAAGCCTCGTCAGCAGATTTCTGGGCGGCGTCTGCCGCCTCCATCTCGCCTTTGAGGGCATCCACTTCAGCGCGCAGCTGGTTGAACAGCGCGTCATCGCCTTTGGCTTTCGCCTGCCCGATCAGCTTGGACTTCGAATTGCGCTCCGTCTCGATCTCCTGCAGGCGCGCGGTCGCTTCGCGGCGCGCCGTATCCAGCGCCAGCAGGCGGGATGCCTCCGGCCCACGGCCACGCTTTTTCATGGCGGCGTCAAAAGCGTCCGGGTTCTCGCGGATGAAGCGTATGTCGTGCATGAAAACGGGCCTGCCAGTTGTGAGCGTGCGATGGGTGATAGCCCTGCCCGCCGCACACGTCCACAGGGCTTGCGCGGTATTGCGCCTAGTCTTCGAAGACGATCTCCGGCATGGGCCGGTTGGCGGTGCGTGCCGCCTCCAGCATGGCGCGGGCAGCCCTCTCGAAGGCGCGGGCCAGCGGCCCGTCCTCCAGCGCGACCAGACGGCCTGCATCGCTGGCCTCCCGCAAGGACGGGTGCAGCGGCATCTCGCCAAGGAAGGGTATGCCCATGCGCTCGGCTTCGGCGCGGGCACCGCCGCGTCCGAATATCTCCGTCCCCTCCCCGCAATGCGGACACAGGAAGAAGCTCATATTCTCCACCATGCCGAGAACGGAAATGGCCGTGCGCTCGAAGAGGGCCATCGCCTTCTTCGCATCATCAAGCGCGATCGTCTGCGGCGTGGAGACGATGACCGCGCCGCTGATCGGCATGCCTTGCGCAATGGCCAGCTGCGCATCGCCCGTGCCCGGCGGCATGTCGATGATCAGCACGTCCAGCGGTCCGTCAGTGCCCGCCCAGTCCACTTCGGTGAGGAACTGGCGGATCGCGCCGCTGACCATGGGCCCGCGCCACACCACGGGCTCGCGGTCGTTTACCAGAAAGCCCATCGAGACGAGCTTCACGCCATGGGCGTTTAGCGGCTGAATGCCTGCATCAGTCTTGCGCAGGCCAGGCACGTCCGTCAGGCCGAAAAGGCGCGGTGCGCTCGGTCCGTAGATATCGGCATCGACGAGCCCGGTTTTCAGCCCCATCGCCGCGCACGCGCCCGCCAGATTGGCCGCTATCGTGGATTTTCCGACCCCGCCCTTGCCGGAACCCACAGCTATGATGATGGCGGCTGGCGGCTTGGCCTGAACGGGCGCGGCTCGCGCCTGCCTTGCTTTGGGCCCGCTTGGCCGGGCGGCCTCGAACACCACGCGCACGCGCTCCACCCCTTCCACCTTGGCGAGCAGGTTTTCCACAGCCAATTTAAGCGCGCTATCGTCAGCGTCCCTGCCACCGGGCGTCAGGATGACCGTGGCAACGCCCTTGCGGACGTCCACGCCCTGCAGGCGGCTGGCGAACGGCACATTGCTTGTGCCCGCTGGCAAAGTCAGCGTTTCTAGCGCGGTCAGGACCGCTGTCGACAAAGGATCGCTCATGGCGGTGCTTCTAGCGGACACCGCCATGACCCGCCATAGCGAAGGCGAGTTCCAACCCCTTGAAAATACGCTGGCGGGGTATTTAGCGCTTCCTGCCATTGCGGCGGCAAGTTATGGTTAACACCGGATTTACCATCTGGTGCGAGCTGAGGGGGCGCTTCTCCGCCAGGTGGCTAAGGCCAATTGTGGGGGAACCGGCCAGCCTATGGAAGCAAACCGCGAGCCACGCTATCGCAGCCCGTATGATGACGGGTCTAGCCCGCTCGCGCTCGCGCTGGCCGGTCTCGTGCTGGTCGTGATCCTTCTGGTAGCAGGCTGGCTGATGATACCGTGCCAGTGGTTTCCGGGCCTGAAGGAGTGCGGTGCCGGCCCCGGCCCGGACCGCTACGCCCTGCAAAGCGCCATCCGCGCCAGCTGCAATTCCGAGCAGGCCATCAGTCAGCGCGACGCCGATGGCATTGATCTTGATTGCTGGTGTGTGGCCAGCCGGCTTGCCCCTTCCACCCCCACTGCGACCCAGCCCGGCCTCTCCCGCGAGGGCCTGATCGCGCTGCAGGGCGCGCTGGTGGATAACCCCCAGCAAATCGCCTTCAATCGCCTTGAGGAGGTTCTGGGCTTTGACGATGCCGCCCTTTTCAGGACGACGATCACGCGGTCACGCGAGGAGGGCGGCTGTACGTTCCCAATAGCCGCGCCCAGCGACGAATACCCCGCCTCACCCTGGCCGGTGATCAATGGCTGCGCACAGGTCCAGTATCGCGGCGATGACGCCGAGGACAGCGCCAGCTGGCAACGCAACAGCCATGTCTCCATCCAGCTTGATCCCTATGGCCGCTCTGGCGACTGGGTGTGCCTGCCGCGCGAGACAGCGTCCAGGCTCTATGCGGACGGGGCGCGCTACTGGATGCTGCGTGGGGATGCAGAGCTTGCCCGCCATGACGTGCAATGCCTTGCCGAGATGGGTTCAAGCGCAGGCGGCCAGCCCGCAGCCTGCACCGGCGGCTGGCGCGGCGGGGTCTATTTCCTGAACGGACGGGCGCGCGCGACCGCGCTGGAAACGGCCATGCGCTACTGGCATCAGGCGTCCGACTGGGGCCGTCCGTTCGGCGCGCAGGCCTCCATCATGGCGCAGCGCCGCCTGCAGGCGCACATGGTGCAGTGCCTCAGCTCGGCAGATGGCACCAGCCTTGCCCGCCTTGCCCATGGCGGACCGGGCGGACATGGCGAGGCGGTACTCCTGTCCTTGCGCCAGCGCGCGCTGGCCGCCCTTGGCTATTATGCCGGTCCGATTGATGGCCAGTACACCGCCGACACCCGCGAAGCGACGCGCGGCTTCCAGCGCGAGCTTGGCTATGACGAGACCGGCACCCTGACCCCGCGCCAGACAACGCTCCTGATCTGTCATGCCGCCCAGACCGCGCGCGACGCCGAAGTGCAGAACGCACTTGGCATCATGTACGCGCTCGGCCTCGGCGTTGAGGACAATATCGATCTGTCGCTGGAATGGCTGGAGACGGCTGCGCGCCGCAATGACCGCGACGCCTATCTGAACCTCGCCCTGATCTATGGCACGGGCCGCGTGCTGGAAAGCTATCGGCTGTGCGGGGTATCTGAGAATTTCGAGCAGGCCGATGCGTATTTGCGCGAAGCGGCGCGCCTGCGCCATCCGCGCGCCCTGCAATGGTGCAACACGCTTGGGTGCGCGCCCGGCCAGCTATCGCCCGCAGACCGCTGGCGGCGCATCAACGAGATGCTGGAGCAGGAAGGCTGGCCCACCCACAACTATCTCGACCCGCAACCCGCCGGGCTGCCTGACACCTGCCTGCATGCGGAAACCCGCCACGGGGGCGGTCCGCCCCGATGATCATCCAACGCGCCCTGCCCCCACGCTCCACGCCCCCCTTATGCCGCCGACACGGCCTTGAAGGAGACCCATCATGAGCCCGCAACACCCCCTCACCCGCCCGATGACCGGTCTTGCCACGGGTCTGGCGATGCTGGCTCTGCTGACCGGCTGCCATCACCGGCCAGGACCGGACCTTACGCCCCCGCTCGTGTATGACGTTCCCCAGACGGTGCCGGCGCGCGATGTGTTCTCGCTGGAGGTGGCAGAGCGGATCTGCGGCATTGAAAGCCTGAACCGGCAGTATGACGGCTATCGCCGCGAGGTCAGCAGCCTCACCTCTGCGCGCCTGCCCAACCCCTATTACACGCCGGAAGCCCATGAACGCGAAGTCGAAGAGCGGGTGGAAGACCGCGTGACCCGGCCCGAGCCCGGCCCGCAGACGGCGCAGGTCGAGCTGGTGCGCACACTCGAGACCGATGTGGACGCGTCCTATCGCTTCGCCACCTCCGCCTGCCAGAGCTATGCGGTGTGCATGTATCAGAACCGG
>CAZCEG010000221.1:0-4589 GCA_964497275.1 uncultured Oceanicaulis sp. | reverse complement strand
AGGAAAAAGCCCCCGTCCTTCGAGACGCCACTTCGTGGCTCCTCAGGATGAGGGCTTTAGGTATGCTTTTCCCCTCATCCTTTCGGACGCGGTGGCGCTCGAATGACGAGGAAAAAGCGCTACAGCTTTTCGAGCAGGTAGTCCGCGCTGGAGACCTTGAAGTCGCCCGGCTCTTCGACGAAAAGATGCTCGACCACGCCGTCGCGGATCACCATGGCGAAGCGCTGGCCGCGCTTGCCCATGCCGAATTTGGAGCCGTCCATGGTCAGGCCCACGGCTTCGGCGAACGCGCCATTGCCATCAGCCAGCATCATGACGTCAGAGCCCGCGCCCTGGTCCTTGCCCCATGCATTCATCACGAACACGTCGTTGACCGAGGTGCAGGCAATGGTGTCGATGCCCTTGGCTTTCAGCTCACCGGCTTTCTGCACGAAGCCCGGCAGGTGCTTGGCAGAGCAGGTCGGCGTGAACGCGCCCGGCACCGAGAAGAGCGCCACCGTCTTGCCAGCGGTCAGCTCGGCAGTGGTGACAGGGGCGGGGCCGTCCGCGCCCATGGTCATGAAAACGGCTTCGGGCAGGCGATCACCGGGCTTGATGGTCATGGGGAGCAATCCTTTTGATGGCTGGAAATCTACCCGCTAGCTAGTGCGCTCCTTCAGGTGCCGCAAGCCCGCAATCGCGCCTTTGCCCGGAATATCTGGACAAGCAGCCCCGTTTTCCGCGATGCTCCCCTATTATGGCAAGCGCAAGCATCTTTGATGGGCCTTATCTGAAGGGCAAGATCCTGATCGCAAGCCCGCTGATCGGTGATCCGCGCTTTGACCGTTCCGTTGTCTATATGTGCGCGCATGGCGATGATCATGCGATGGGGATTATCGTCAACAAGCCCATGGGCTTGCGCCTACCGGCCCTGTTTGAACAGCTCGGCGTGAAGAGCGAGATCGAGGTCGCAGACAGGGCGGTACTTGATGGCGGTCCGGTCGACCGCGATCGCGGCTTTGTGCTGCATTCGGACGATTTCCTGCACGAACCGGCCACTCTCATCATCGGCGAAGGCCTCGCCCTGACGGCCACCAAGGACATTCTCGAGGCGATGGCGAGCGATGCGCCGCCGCGCCGCTCCACGCTCGCGCTCGGCTATGCGGGCTGGGAGGCAGGTCAGCTGGAAGACGAGATCGCGGCCAATGCCTGGCTGATCGCAGATGCCGACGAGGAGCTGGTATTCGGAGAGAACCATGAGCCGAAATGGTCCGCCGCCCTGCGCAAGATCGGGGTAAACCCGGAATTCCTCACCGGCGCTTCAGGGCATGCTTAACCCGGCGCGCTGAACCGCCCTGCTATCCCGTCGCGCGCCGCGCGATAGGCCGAGCGCGGATCCAGCGCGCCCGCATAGAGGAAGCCTTGCGCATAATCGCAGCCCATCTCGCCAGCGAGATCGGCCATTTCCTGTGTCTCCACGCCTTCTGCGACGATCACCATGCCCAGATTACGGGCGAGCTTCACCACCGAGGCCGTGATCGCGCGCGCGGAGCTGTCTGACAGCATGGCCCGCACGAAATACTGGTCGATCTTGATCACGTCGAAGGGAAAGCGGTCGAGCCGGGCCAGCGAAGAATAGCCGGTGCCGAAATCATCGAGCAGCAGGCCAATGCCCTCCTGCTTCAGGGCGAGCAGAATCTCGGTCGCCCGCTCGGGATCGCGCATGATCTCCGTTTCGGTGATTTCCAGCCGGTAACGGCCGCGCGAGAGCCCTGCCTGATCGATGGCGCCGATGAGTGTGTCGGCAAAGCCGTCGCTTAAAAGCTCGCCAACGCTGGCATTGACCGACACATAGACGGCGCGGGTGTGGGGCAGCTCGGCATGCAGCTGCGCAAGGCCAGTCGCCGCGCCAGCGCGCACCATCTCGCCGATACGCCCGGAAAGGCCCAGCCGGTCTGCCGCGCTGAAGAACGCATCCGGGCCCAGAAGGCCGATATCGGGGCGGTCCCAGCGCGCCAGCGCCTCAAACCCCACGAGCTGTTCAGACGCCAGCGACACGATGGGCTGATAATGGGCAACGACCTCGCCCGCCTCGATGCCCGCTGCCAGCGCCGCTTCCACGTCGAGCATGCCCAGCGCAGCGCCGGGTCCTGTTCCCGCTGGCAGGAGGAGGCCCGTCAGTACACCGCCCTCCACACGCCCGAGCAGGCGCGCATAGCGCACCTCGCCATCCCCGCAGGCAAGGCGGATACGCAAGTCCGCCTCGCCCGGCGGCAGCCCGGCAAGGCGCGCGCGGTCGGTGGGCGCCAGATGGGCGCTGAAGGGGGCAAGCCGCGCCTGCGGCAGGGCGAAGGGCGCGCAATCGCCCTCGAGACTTGCCGCGTCGTTCGCGATATCGAGCCGGATGGCCAGCGCGCCAGCTGCGCGCGCCGCTTCCTCCAGCATGGAGGCGCGCCCGCTCACCGCAGCAGGTCGCCGCGGACGATGGCGAATTTCAGATGGTCACGCCATTCGCCATTGATCTTCAGATACTTGCGCGCATAGCCCTCTGGAGAGAAACCCACCCCCATCAGAAGCGAGCGGGAGGCTTCGTTCTCGGGCCGCGTCGCCGCCTCGATCCGGTTCAGGCCCAGCGGTCCGAACGCGAAGGTGACCACACGGCGCACCGCCGCGCGGGCATGGCCGCGGCGCACATAAGGAAGTCCCACCCAGTAGCCGATATCGGCGGCCTGCAGCACGCCCCGGCGCACATTGTTGAGATTGCACGCGCCCACCAGAACATTGTCTGACGCGCGGAAAATGAAGAAGGGATAGCCCTGCCCCGTCTCGAGGTCCTGCTGATAGCGGCGCAGGCGGCGCTTATAGGCCGTGCGCGTCAGCTCATCCTCGCTCCATGCCGGCTCCCAGGCCTCGGTGTGGCCCCGGCTGGCGCTTCTGAGCTTGGCCCAGGCCTCATAATCATCAGGCCCCGGATGGCGCAGGCGTATGCCCTCGCCGGCGAGCGTCGTATCGTGAAAATCCTCTCGCCAGAGCGCCAAGGGCAAGCCTCCTCAGTAACGGGCAGGCACTCTGCCACACTCACTCTTTCCGCGCCGTGAACGACAGCCGCCCGCGCGCAGCATGCAGCAGCAGATACGCGGCCAGCAAGGCCAGCGCCATGCCGAACCATGTCAGCGCGTAGCCGAAATGACGCTCGGGCGGTGTATCGGCGATATAGCGGGGCGGCTCGCCAGTATCCTCTGCAAGCCACCAGATCGCGCTCAGAGCGCTTTCCCCGATCCCGAGGGCCTGCGCCATGCCGGCTGCGTCAAACGCGTAGAATGAGCGTTCTGCGGGCTCTGACGGGGGTGTGAAGGCACCCGCCTCCAGCGGCGTCTCGATGCGCCAGCGCTCGATCATGCGGATCGGGGCGGCAGTCTCCACCAGCGGCTGGAAGGCGGCTTCGGCCAGCATCACATCGCCGTCCACACAGGCAGGTGCATCCACGGGAACGAAAATGCGCCAGCCCGGCCGGTTATCATCAAGCGAGCGGCCATAGACGCGCACATTGCCGCTGCGCTCCTCAGGCAGGAAGCCGACCGCCCTGCCCTCAAACACCTCGCCGGAACACAGCGCCTCATCGAGATCACGGGCGGGGTTGGCGCGGGCCTCCTCCCACTGCGCGAGGAGTTGCTGTTTCCAGATCATGCGCTGGGCCTGCCAGACGCCGAGCGTTAGCAGCAGTGCCAGCAAAGCCAGCATCAGGACGGAAAATAGCGGCATGGGGCGGAAGTGCATGGGAGCTATCCTTCCAGACGGGCGCTGAGCTGGCTAGGCAGCGCCGTCGTCATCGTGCGCATCAAGCCGCGCCTCACGCGCGGAGTGATGCCATTGCAGGGTGAACATGACCCCGCGAAACGGGCGAAGCAAGGCGACACACAGTCCCGTCGCCAGCGGCAGCCAGATCAGCGCATGCAGCCAGAGCGGCGGTTCAGCCGCCAGCTCCAGCACCAGCGCCAGCGGCACGACGATGAAGCCCACGATCAGGATGATGAAGACGGCAGGGCCGTCACCGGCATCTTCTGACGAGAAGTCGAGCCCGCAGGCCTCGCACGCGTCAGCGTATTTCAGGAAGCCGGAAAACAGACGCCCCTCCCCGCATCGCGGGCAGCGTGCGCTGAGCCCTGCGATGACGGGATGGGGCGTGTGCATGCGTCTTTACTGGAAGACGACGTAGACAAAGGCGAACAGGAACAGCCAGACCACGTCGACGAAGTGCCAGTACCAGGCCGCCGCTTCGAGGCCGAAATGCTTTTGCGGCGTGAAATGACCCGCGAGCAATCGTCCAAGGCAGACCGCCAGGAAGATCGTACCGATGATCACGTGTGCGCCGTGGAAGCCGGTCGCCATGAAGAAGGTGGCACCATAGAGATTGCCGCCAAACTCGAAATGGGCGTGGGTGTACTCGTAGGCCTGCACCAACGTGAACAGTGCGCCGAGGGCGACGGTGAAGATCAGGCCCCACATCGCGCCCTTGCGGTCATTGTGCTGCAGCGCGTGGTGCGCCCAGGTGACCGTGGTGCCCGACAGAAGCAGGATCAGCGTGTTGATCAGCGGCAGGTGGAAGGGAT
>CAZCEG010000220.1:0-4600 GCA_964497275.1 uncultured Oceanicaulis sp. | reverse complement strand
GGGATAAGTAGGGTCCGCCCCCGTCCTTCGAGACGGCCTTTCAGGCCTCCTCAGGGAATTTACTTTTGTGGCCCTAAAGGTACTTTACATGTTGACAGTTTGTTGTTGCTCTGACTTAGATCTCCTGTCAAATACGGAGGACAACATGCTTGCAAGTCATGCAATTAAACAACACGATGCGACCCGTTATTCGTTACCCGAGGGGGCGTATGATTACCGTCGTCAACAATTCATTTCTGACGGCGGTAAACCATTTTCGATTCATGCGATGGCTACCGGTACACCTACCACCTACTCAGGGACAACGAATACAGGTCGTGACAACGACGCGGACGACAGAGGCACTTAGTATTAAATAGCGAGATTATCCCCTAATATATTGTGGCCGCCTACTATTACGGTAGGCGGCCATTTTCGAAGGTGTGAAAAGTGATATTGATTGTAGCAAGCCAAATTGATCCTCATGCAGACGCTGTTATCGAAAAACTTTGTGGTTTTAATGTTGAGTTTCAGCGTGTTGATATTGAAACTGCACATCATGATTTCGATATCCGAGCCTATCAATCTGATACATTACAATGGTCTCTACGTGATCGTCACGTAGGAACACAAATTAGCTGTAATGATATAAGGGCAGTCTGGTGGAGGAGATCAAGTACGAACATTTTTCCCGCGCCCCCCTCTTCTCACGAAGAAATAAATAAAATAGAGACCGAGTCAGCGTTAAGATGCTTATTTGAGTCTATTCCGGAAGAAAAGTTTGTGTTTGGGCATCCTCGCCGCTATCGAGCAGCTTCGAACAAATTTTATCAATTAAAAGTAGCAAAAGAAGTAGGTTTTTCTGTTCCAAATTATATTTTCTCGAATGAACGTAAAAGGTCGTTACTATCAAAATCGGAAGTTGGCGATGTGATAGTTTTGAAATCGCTCGAGCAGTCGATAGCGAAAATAAATGGGAAAGAATTTTCTTTTTTTGCAGTAAAGTTGGATATCGAAGATTTTCGCAGAGATCTTGAAAAATCCCATGATGTGTCATTTTTTATTCAAAAATATATACCCCGCGCTTATGATATTCGTGCTTTTATTGGGCAGGATTTTGATTTTTCGGCAAAAATTTCGGTTGAACAGCTGCCACAGGGGGAAATTGATTGGAGACCACATACATTTGCCTGTGAGCACACTGCTTACAGGCTCCCGGCTGACGTGCTAAAACTCTGTCGGAATTTTCTTTCTAAAGTGAATATACCGAGTGGGCATTTTGACTTTATATTTCATGACGGAACGTACTATTTTCTTGAGTGCAACCCTAATGGCCAATGGTTATGGCTAGAGGCAATGGCCAACCTCCAGATATCAAACCACATCGCGACAACTCTTGTGAACCACGATCAAGTGTCGTTGATGAATGAGAGCGAAGCGCCACTCTCCCACGAGTTTGATGTACGGAGCCGGTAGCAAATGCGCCCAACCGCCCGCACTGCGCACTGACAGGCATTGTCAGTCCGGTTTTCCTTGAACTGCAGGGGTTTCCACCTGATATATAAGCCCAAGCGTGGGTGCGAGGCGCACCCGTCCGCTGCCCTTTGATCCAATGAGGTAAGTGAGACACCCATGAACCAGTTTTCCGACGCCCGTTACGGTGCAGGCTCGCTCGACACGTCTGTCGATGCCGGCCTTCGCAGCTTCATGCTCGGCGTTTACAACAAGATGGCCCTTGGCCTTCTTGTCTCTGCCGCGCTCGCCTTCGTGATCGGCAGCGGCATGATCCCGGCCCTCACGCAGGCCGTGCTGAGCCCGCCGCTGATCTTCATCATCCAGTTCGGCCCGATCGCCCTGCTGTTCGGCTCGATGTTCTTCATGCGCAATCCCTCCCCCATCGGGTCGGCGGTCCTCTACTGGGCCATTGTTGCGCTGATCGGCTCCGGCCTGTCGGTATGGGTCGCGCTCGCCACGACCGGCATTACCGGCCAGACCATGTCCGGCACGGCGCTGAGCATCAGCTTTGGCACGATCGCGCAGGCCTTTGCCATCACGGCGGCAGCCTTCCTTGGCCTCTCGCTCTACGGCTACACCACGAAGACCAACCTTCAGCCCTTGCGGGTCTTCCTCTTCATGGGTGTGCTGGGTGTGCTGGCCATCGGCCTGATCAACAGCTTCTTCATCCAGTCCAGCGGTTTTGAGCTGATCATCCAGTTCGCGGTGCTGGCGCTGATGGCGGGCGTCACGGCCTGGCAGACGCAAAACCTGAAGCTGACCTATGCCAGCATTGCCGGTGACCAGCGTTCCATGGCGGTGCTGACCAATATGGGCGCGCTCAACCTCTACATTGCCTTCATCAACATCTTCCAGGTGATGATGTCGCTGCTGGGCCGCGAATAAGCGTCAACGCCAGTAGCGGAATGCATAGCGCCCCGGCCTCATGGCCGGGGCGTTTCTTGTTGCCAGCCCGTAGATCGGTTTCTCCCCCCGTTTGCGGGGGGAGTGCCGCGAAGCGGCGAGGGGGGGGAACTCATAATGAAATATCCCCCCTCCGGTCCTTCGGACCACCTCCCCCGTAAACGGGGGAGGACAAGAGAGGTCGCGGCGTTCACGCCAGCCGCAGCCTGGCCCTGTCGAAGACTTTCAGCACCTGAGCGAGGTCATGGCCGCGTTTCAGGATCGCGCCCGTGGCCGAGACGATTTTCCAGGCGCCCTGCTTGCGGGCATCGGCGGGCGTTTTCACAATCCGGTAGAGCGGATGCTCGGCGGCGTGGCGGAAGACGGAAAACTCCGCGCTGTCGCGCAGGCCGTCAATGGCATAGTCGCGCCACTCGCCAGCGGCGACCATCATGCCGTACACGCGCAGGATCGCATCCAGTTCCTTGCGGTCAAACATGACCTTTGAAACCCGCGCCTGCGCGTCTGACTGCATGCCGCTTTCACCTCGTGCTGCATCGCGTGAATCACAGCCTGCGCGATTTTGCGCCCCGTTACAAAGATTTCATGCGCTGCCACAGTCCGGCCTTATTCCCGCCGTCCCGCCGCCGCAAGCCGTCAGCACTTTAGCCCTGCCGGTCGGTTCCGGGCCAATGGCCTGATCTGGATTTCAGCCCCCCCAGCCCCCCGGATCCGGGCTTCCGGGCTGACCGGTACTCTCCTTTCCGCTCCATCGCCCCCCTCATCACACCGCTTTTGCGGTGCATGATGCAGATGGGGCGCTAGCCGTGCGCGCGTGGTCGCGCTATGGCTGTTGAACCCGGCCCCACATCCTTGCTGATACTGGTGACAACGCGCCCATGATCGACGCGAACGCCCTCGTCAAACACTTTGGCTCGACCCGGGCCGTGGATGGCATCAGCTTTACTGCCACCAAGGGCGAGGTGGTTGCCCTGCTGGGGCCGAACGGGGCTGGCAAATCGACCACCATGCGCATGCTGGCAGGCTGTCTTGAACCTGATGAGGGTGTGGCCAGCATTGCAGGCTTCGACGCCGTGCGTGACCGCCGCGCGGCGCAGAGCGCGCTCGGCTATCTGCCTGAAGGCGCGCCTGCCTACCCTGCGATGACGCCGCGTGCCTTTACCCGCTTTCACCTGCGTGTGCGCGGCTTCAAGGGGGCTGCCCTGACCGCAGCGGCCGAGCGCGCGCTAGAGCGGGCGCGCATGGGCGAGGCCGCAAACCGCCCTATCGGCATGCTCTCAAAGGGCTTCAAGCGCCGCGCCGCGCTGGCGGCTGCTATCGCCCATGATCCTGCCGTGCTGATCCTTGATGAGCCGACCGACGGGCTTGATCCCAACCAGAAGGACGGCGTGCGCGCCCTGATCCGCGAGATGGCGGCTGACAAGACCATCCTCATCTCCACCCATCTTCTCGAAGAGGTGGAAAGCGTGTGCTCGCGCGCCATCGTGATCACAGGCGGGCGCATTGTCAGTGACGACACGCCTGCGGCCATCATCCGCTCTGCGCCGGACAAATCGCTGGCAGGCGCATTCCGCATGCTGACCGGTCATTCCGGCGAGCAGGCGACCGCCCGCGCGCGCAAGCGCAAGCCCAGGCCGAAGGCAGACGCGTCATGACCGCGCTGTGGGCCGTCTACCGGCGCGAGCTTGCCGCCTATTTCGAGACCCCGCTGGCATGGGTGTTCCTCACCGCCTTTGCCATCGCCGCGCCGAGCTTTGCCTGGCATGTGGGACGCCTGTTCGATACGGGCCGGGCCGATCTTTCCCCGCTCTTTGACTATCTGCCCTGGCTCCTGATGATCCTGATGCCCGCCCTTGCCATGCGCGCCTGGGCCGAGGAGCGCGAAGCCGGAACACTTGAAATGCTGCTGGCAGCCCCGATCCCCTTGTGGGCGGCGGCGCTCGCGAAGTTCCTCGCCGCGTGGAGCGTGGCAGGCCTTGCCCTGTCGCTGACCTTCCCTCTCTGGATCGCGATGAATTATCTCGGCAATCCCGACAACGCCGCCATCGCGACGGCCTATTTCGGCGCGGCGCTGCTGGCGGGCGGGTATCTCGCGATCTCGCAGGCCCTGTCGGCGACGACCTCCAATCAGGTGATCGCCTTCGTGCTGGCTTCCGGCGTCTGCCTGATCCTGACGGCAGCCGATCTGCCTCTGGTGCTGGAC
>CAZCEG010000219.1:1353-4600 GCA_964497275.1 uncultured Oceanicaulis sp. | reverse complement strand
GTTCGAGAGCCTGCCAGCGATCCAGTTCCAGCATCGCTGGGTGGGTTATGGCCTTGCCCTCTTTGGCGCAGTCCTGGCCTTCCGGCTCTGGACGTCTGGCGCCTCGGATCTGCGGCGGGCAGGGAGCATCCTGCCGGTGCTGATCATTGCTCAGGTGGGCCTTGGCATCTGGACGCTAGTCTCCGCCTCGCCGCTCGATCTGTCGCTCGCCCATCAGGGCGGCGCGATTATCCTCTTCCTGATGGCAGGCTACACCGCGTGGCTGACCGCACGGACCGAAAACACCGCTACTCGCTCGCCGTAACCGCACGCGCCAGCACATCGCGTGTGACCAGCTTGATGCGGTTGTCGCCCCGGTCGTAGATCGCGGCAAGACCGTTGGCATAGCCCATGCCGGAGAAGGGCGCGTCGCTCGCCACAACGGCCCCCGGCTGGCGAAGGCCCGGAATGGACAGTTCTTCGCGCACTTCGATATTCGCGATATCGGAGAAATCGCGCGCATCAAATGCAGCCATAACGCCCTGTTCGGGTACGGAAACCAGTACGACCGGACGGCCGTAAAGCTCCACATAGGCAAAATTCTCAACGGCAATGCCATCGCGGTCTGCGCGGACCTCGCCGCCTGCACCGACGCGGGCAAAGCCGCCTGTGCGGCTGGCTATGATGAGGTCGCCGTCCGCCGCTGCGCAGCGTTCGCCTGTGAAGGGCAGCTCAATCTCGCTGGAGCGCGTGAGCGAAAGCCGGTCTGCGCCGCTATCCATCATACGCCAGATGCTGGCCCGACGGCCTGCGTGGAGAAGCGCCAGCTCCACAAACCCCGTCCCCTGACGATAAAGGCAGACGCCCTCGACCGGATCGGTGATGCCTGACGTGTCCAGCGGCAGGTCTTCAATCGCGGCAACGCCGGGCAGTACGAGGAAGCCGCGAAGCGCGCGGTCAGCATCAGAGCCGAAGAGAAGCGACAGCCGCGTGCCGCGCAGGTCAAAGGCCGGCACCGCCGAAAGGCTGGTCAAGGCCGGGCCGGAGGTTTCCAGCACGCGCTCGCCAAAATCATTGAAAGCATCAAAGCCGCCGCCGCGAATGGCGGCGAGCACCACACCCGAACCGCGCGCCTCGGCGTCGGGCAAGAGGGCAAGGTGCTCCACCAGGCTCGTCTGCTGGGTCGACCCCGTCGCAGGCACGACGCGCGTCTGCGTCGTGGTGGAGGTGCTCGCATCATCGGCTGTCCGCTCCGCTGGCGGCTCTTCACAGGCCGACAGGGCCAGGATCAGGCAGGCGCCAGCGAGCGCCGCCCCCAAGGGCCCCTTACGGCGAAGGTGCGTCCTGGCCCCTTCTGCACGTTGAAGAAAAGCGTCGTTCCGTCCGGTGAAAAGCATGGGCCTGTGATCTCGCTGTATTCGCCATCCTGATCGGGGGCGGCATTGCGCCCGATCGTGTAGAGCTGACCGTCCGGGGTCACCCCCCTGATAAACTGGTCGCCGTCCCCGTCTTCGACAACTATGAGGTCCCCCCAGGGCGCGACCGTGATGTTGTCGCACTTTTCAAGCACACGCGCGTCAGTTGATTCCACAAAGAGAGTCAGTTCGCCCGGCTGTTCGCGCTCGCGCGGCGTGCCCTCGAAGGGGCTGGGGCGGTAGCGGAATATCTGCCCGATCTGGGCGGGTCCGCCATCGGTGCAGCAGAAATAGAGCTCGCCCTCGCCAAACCATGCGCCTTCCCCGCGCGTGAAGTTGGCTGCGCCCGCGGCAATGCCGCGCACGGCAATGTCGTTATCGGGGTTGTGGATGGCATCAAGATCGACCCATTCCACCTGCAACACCTCGCCAACGGCGATGCGATCGCGCGTTTCTTCCCAGTTGCGTGTGTCCGCGCCGGGCCTGCCACGAATGGCGAGCGCCTGCAGCCGCCCGCCGCGCCACAGCTCGCCGCGATGGTCAGGGATAAAGCGGGTAAAGAGGCCGGGCTCAGCATCCTCGGTCTGATAGACAATGCCGGTGACCGGATCGACCGCGACAGCCTCATGCCGGAAGCGCCCCATGCCCCGCAAGGCAACCGGCTCCACCAGTCCGCTGGCGGAGGCTGGCACCTCGAAATTCCATCCATGATCGAGACGCGCCGAAGAGCCTTGCAGCATCAGCGTCTCTTCGCAGCTGATCCAGCTATTCCACGGCGTCGGCCCGCCCGCGCAATTATTCACCGTGCCGCCGAGCGACAGGAATTCGCGCTCCACCCGCAGATTACGCAAGTTCACCACCACATTGGTGGTGCCGCCCAGATGCGGTTCGCCATCGGGCAAGGTGTCATAGAGATAGGACGGGTCGATCCGGTTCAGCCGCTCATGGGCCGGGCCGAACGGAGATTTCTCCGTCTCGCCCGGATTAAGCTCGTGATTGCGGATCAGGATCACCCGGTCTGCTTCCGCGCCCGCAAAGCAGGCCATGCCGTCATGGTCTCCGGGCACTAGAAGCCCGTCACTCATCTCCTCGCCAGTCTCGGAGAAGGTGACATAGGAGAAGCCGTCGGGCAGGTCGAACAGGCCGCGCCGGTCGCGCCGCAACGGTCCGAAGCCTCTGACCTGGTTCAGATAATTGCGTGCGCGCTGATCGCCGCTACAGCCCGTCAGAACTGCGAGGCCTGCAAAGGCGCTCGTCGTCGCAGCGGCAGTGCCAAGAAAGCGGCGGCGGGACAGGCTCATGGCAAAGCTCCAGTAGCGGCGGGGCAGGGGACTCGCCCAATATCTAGCGCGCCGATGACATAAACGCGACAGTCTGAAGCGACCGAGGTGGCAAGGGCGGAGATCATAGGCAACAATAACTACGGTAACTAAATACCGCCTGCCTAAGCTGCTGTTTTACAGTGTTTTTCACAACACCTCTTGACTAGAACGCATCAGATGCGTAGAGCCGCGCATCCACAAAGCCGGTGGGCGGTTCCATCGGCGCTATCAGTTTCAAGGCTCACGCGATGAAGACCTTCTCCGCCAAGCCCGCAGACGTTGACCATAAATGGGTCGTGATCGACGCTGAAGGGGCCGTAGTCGGCCGCCTGGCAGCCTATGTCGCCACCCGTCTGCGCGGCAAGCACCGTCCTGACTTCACCCCGCACACCGATTGCGGCGATCATGTCATCGTGATCAATGCCGACAAGGTCGTGTTCACGGGCAACAAGTACAACGACAAGCGCTATTACCGCCACACCGGTCACCCGGGCGGCATCAAGGAAACCAGCCCGCGCAAGCTGCTCGAAG
>CAZCEG010000219.1:0-1343 GCA_964497275.1 uncultured Oceanicaulis sp. | reverse complement strand
TGTCCCGGAGCGCGTCGTGGAAAGCGCCGTGCTGCGTATGCTGCCGAAGGAAAGCCCGCTGGCCCGTACCCAGTTCTCCAAGCTGCGCGTCTATGCCGGTGCGGATCACAAGCACGAGGCCCAGCAGCCTGAAGTCATCGACTTCAAATCCCTCAACGCCAAAAACGTGCGGAGCGCATAATGGCCGAACAAGCACGCTCTCTTGAAGACCTCAAATCGGCCATGAAGCAGGCCGACGCGCCTGTCGTGACGGCAGCCGAAGAGGAAGTCATCGCCGAGCCGAAGATCGACGAGCATGGCCGCGCCTATGCCACCGGCAAGCGCAAGAACGCCATCGCCCGTGTCTGGATCAAGCCGGGTGCCGGCAAGATCGTGGTCAATGGCCGCGAGCAGGAAGTCTATTTCGCTCGCCCGGTGCTGCGCATGCTGCTGGCCCAGCCGTTCGAAACGGCTGGCCGTCTGAACCAGTATGATGTGTACGCCACGGTCACCGGCGGTGGCCTGTCTGGCCAGGCCGGTGCCGTGCGTCACGGCATCTCCAAGGCTCTGACCTATTACGAGCCCGCCCTGCGCGGCGTGCTGAAAGCCGGTGGCTTCCTCACCCGCGACAGCCGCGTGGTCGAGCGCAAGAAGTACGGCAAGAAGAAAGCCCGCCGCAGCTTCCAGTTCTCGAAGCGCTAAGGCTTTTCCCCGCTCAGGCGGGGCTACATGCCAGAATACGAACGGGCGGTGCCAGAGGGCGGCGCCCGTTTTCATTTTGGCAAGCCCTTAACTCCTCACCTTCACATATTCGCCCGGCGCCGGGCACAAGGGTTTGAGCTTGCCGCCGCCGGGCTTGCGGGCAGGCACCTGGGTGTCGTTCATGGAGAGGAGCCAGGCCTTCCAGTGCGGCCACCACGAGCCGGGATGCTCCTTTGCGCCGCCAAGCCATTCCTCGCGGGTTTCGGGCAGCGCCTCATTGACCCAATGCTGATACTTGTTGGCGTCCGGGTGATTGACCACGCCTGCGATATGGCCTGAGCCCGCCATCATGTACTGCGTCTTGCCGCCGAACAGGCGCGCGGAGCGGTAGACAGAATCTGCCGGCGCGATGTGGTCTTCCTTGCTCGCCTGCATGAAGACGGGGATCTTGACCTTCTTCAGGTCGAGCCTGTGCCCGCCCAGCTCCAGCTCGCCTTTGGAGAGCCGGTTATTGCGGTAGAAGGTGTCGAGATACCAGAGGTGCAGGGTTTTGGGCATGCGCGTCTGGTCGGCATTCCAGTAGAGCAGGTCGAAGGCCTGAGGCGATTTGCCGAGCAGGTAGTTGTTGACCACGAACGACCAGATCAGGTCGTTGGCGCGCA
>CAZCEG010000218.1:0-4634 GCA_964497275.1 uncultured Oceanicaulis sp. | reverse complement strand
ATTGAAGCGGGAGAGGACAAAAGGCAGGGACATGCCGATCAGGCTGCCCACCAGCACGATGATGATCATGGAGCTGGCGACCACCATCGCAATCTCCGGCCCGCCGCGAAACACGCCAATCCCCGATACCGCCAGCGCCATGGTGATGCCGAGTGCGCCTGCCACGAGGAATTCGCGGCCGAGCATCTGCCCCCAGTCGCGTGATCGGACCTCGCCGGTAGCGAGTGCGCGCACCATCAAGGTTGCCGCCTGCGAGCCGGCATTGCCGCCTGATGCGATCAGCAGCGGCAGGAAGAAGATGAGCGCGATATGGGCGGCAATCGTGTCCTCGAAATAGGCAATGCCGAAGCCCGAAAGCAGATTGCCGAACACCAGAAGTACTAGCCAGACGATCCGCGCGCGATAGAGCGTGAATATGCCCGCTGTGCGGACGCTTTCATCAATATCGCCGTGCGCGCCAAGGCGCAGGAAGTCTTCTGTGGCCTCTTCTTCCAGCGCGTCCATCGCGTCATCGTGCGTCACGATGCCGACGAGGTGGTGCTGCGCGTCCACCACCGGCACCGCCAGGATGTCATACTTGGCGATGAGGCGCGCCACGCTTTCCTGGTCATCGTCCACGCTGACGAAGACAGGGTCGTCATCCATCAGGTCGGCGACCTTGCGCGAAGGCGGGGCAAGGATCAGGTCGGTCAGGCGCACCGTGCCGATCAGCTCGCGATCATCTTTGAGCACATAGGTGCGGTAGATGGTTTCCTTGTCCGGGGCCTCGCGGCGGAGTTGCGCAATCGCGTCCTTGGCCGTCATGTCTGGCCTCAACGTTGCGTAGTCGGACGTCATGATCGCGCCTGCCGTGCCCTCTTCGTAGGCGGCGAGCTTGCGGATGTTTTCGCGCTCCACATGGGCAAGGGCGGGCAGCAGGATCTCCTGCTGCTCTTCAGACAGGCGGTTGAACACGTCGGCCCTGTCGTCCGCCTTCATCTCGGTGATGAGGGCAGTCAGCTGCGGGCGCGTCATGTGCTCGATGGTCTCTTCCTGCAGCTCCGGCTCGATATAGCCGAACACTTCCGCCTGCACCTCGACAGGCAGTGTGCACAAGAGCTTCCACGCCTCGCCCGGCTTGATCTCCGACAACGCGGCAGCGATATCGGCAGGGTGATCTTCCGGGTCGAGCTGGATCGGGGCGTCGATATCGGTTTGCGCCATGAGAACTCCGTGGAACCAGACGGTGGGGATGTGCGTTGATCGTGTTCTAGACCGAGCGCTCTCACCTTCAAAGGCCTGAGCCGCCATTGGGCGGGCTTGGCCATCAGAGCGCCCCTCCGGTCCCGGTGCGGCAGGACAGTCTGCGCCGGTTTCAGAAACGATAAAGGAGAGCCGACCATGAGCACGTCGCGAGCTGCAAAAGCCGTCAAGGATGCCAAGGAAGCCGTTGTTGACGAGACCGATACGGCCGCCCTGTCTGCCGAGCTGAAAGAGCTGCGCCGCGAATTCCGGGAGCTGGTCGAACAGGTTGGCCGTGTTGGCAAGGTCAGCGCCCATGAGGCCAAGTCGGCCGCCAAATCGACCGTGCGCCATGGCAAGGAAGCCAGCGACCACATTGTCGAGGAGGTCGCTGACTACTGGAGCGGGCTTGAAGGCAAGGTCGTGAAGGAAACGCGCGAGAGCCCGTGGAAGGCGCTTGGTATTGCCGCCGCCGCCGGCGTTGCGCTGGGCTTCATCCTGCGCCGCTAGATCATGCTCTCCACATTCCGCTATTTCGGTGCGCTGGCGGGCGGGCGCGTCTCGCTCGTCAGCGGACACATGAAGGCGAGGGCCTTGCTCTACGGCCTCCTGGCCGTGTTTGTAATTGCCGCGTTGGTGTTTGCGTGCATTCTGGGCGTGCTGCTTCTGGCCGACTGGCTGGGCACGCGCTGGGCGCTGGCATCGGTCGGCGGCCTGTTCCTGCTGGCTGCGCTTGTCACACTGATCGCGCTCATTATCGAGCAGCGCATCCATGAGCGCCGGAAGATGGCCGCACGCCGCGAGGAACAGCGCCTGATGCAGGCGGCCATGATCACCGCCCTGCCGCTCCTGAGGCGCACGGGCGTGGCGGGTGCCGCGCTCGCCGGGCTGGCACTCGTCCTGTTCCTCAACCGCTCCGGTGATGATGACGAGGACTAGCCGCGCGTAAAGCCTTGCGGCCCGCCCCCTATCGGCCCAGTCTGCCGCCTGAAGACATGAGCAGGGGGCGAGATGGCAGGCGACGAGAAACTCTCCCGGCAGATTACGGCCTGGGGCATCTGGCTTCTGGCCGTGAATGGCATGATCGGGGCGGGCATCTTCGCGGTGCCCGGTGGCGCTGCAGCCCTGATGGGCGTGTGGAGCCCGCTGGTCTATGTTGTCTGCGCCATCCTGCTCGGCCTGATCGTTGCGTGTTATGCCGAACTTGCCAGCCGCTTCACCTCCACCGGCGGGCCGGTGCTCTATGTGCGCACCGCCTTTGGAAAGTTTGCAGGCTTCGAGACCGGCCTTGCCGTCTATGCCACGCGCATCACCGCCTTTGCGGCCAACGTCAATCTGATGGTTGCCTCCATTGCGTTCTTCGTGCCCGCACTTGAGGGTGGGCCGCTGCGCATTCTGGTGATCATTGCCATCATCGCCGTGCTGGCCGGCATCAATATTGCCGGGGCGAAGCCTGCCATGCGGGCGATGGGCGCGCTTACCGTCCTGAAATTCCTGCCTTTGCTGGCGATCGCGCTAGTGGGCCTGTTTCACATCAACCCTGAGCTTTTCCCCGACAATTCGCTGGGCTTTCCGCAAAGCGCGCAATGGAGCGCGGCGGTGCTGCTCGTGATTTACGCGTTTGTGGGCTGGGAATCGGCGGTCATCCCGGCAGGCGAGACGCGCAATCCCGGCCGCGCCATGCCGCTTGGCCTGTTCTGGGCGATCGGCGTGGTCGCACTGCTCTACGTGGTCATCCAGATCGTGTGCGTGCTGGCGGTGCCGGATCTGGCCAATTCCGAGCGCGCGCTCGTCGATGCCGGGGTCTATCTGTTTGGCTGGTATGGCGCGCTATTGATGACGCTGGGCGTGATCGTGTCCGTCGGGGGCAACATCACCGGCACGGTAGTGACGACGCCGCGCATCACCTTTGCGCTCGCGACTGAAAAGACGCTGCCCGCCTGGTTTGGCAAGGTGGATGAGCGCACCCACGTGCCCGCCAATTCCATCATCTTCTTCGCCGTGCTGGCCGCCGTCCTCGCCGTGGTGGGGGACTTCTTCGCTCTGGCCGCAATGAGCGCGTTTGTGCGCGTGCTCATTTACGTGGGCTGCATTGCGGCCATGCCGCGTGTGCGGGCTCTGCCTGCCGAGACGGAGCAGCCCATGCGCCTGCCGCTGGGCTGGACCATCCCTGTGCTGGCGGTGCTGGGCTCGCTGGTGCTGCTAAGTCAGGTGCCGCTGCGCTCCATGGCGATCACGGCAGCGTTTCTGGTGATCGGCGCGGTGATCTATTTTGCGATGCAGTGGATCAATTCCCGCCAAGCGCCTGAAGACGCTCGATAACCTGTCTCTGGCGGGCCAGCGCCGCAGCGCGGTCATCAATTGCGCCTTCTGCCAGCGCATTGGGCTCTGCCCCTTGCGCGGTCTGGTAGGCGGGCGCGTAGGCCGCCCAGGGCTGGCGGGAGAGAAGATTGGTCATGCCGGTGCGCGCCCGTGCACCGCGCAGGCCCTCAAGGTCCAGCACCGCATTCGCGTTCAGGCTTTCGCCTGATTGCGCTTCGGCGAGCACGCGGCCATTCCAGTCGACAATCTGGCTCATCGCATCGGTGGAAGCCGCAGGGATAGGCGTGCCGACAATCTCTGCCGAATTGGCCGAGATGACATAGGCCATGTTCTCCACCGCCCTTGCGCGCTTGGAGATGTGCTTAGGCGTCAGCTCGGTTGACCCCACCTCGCTTGTCGGGTGCAGGAACACCTCCGCGCCCTTCATCACATGCATGCGCGCGATTTCAGGATAGAGGATTTCCTCCGAGGCAATCGTGGCCAGTACGCCGACTTCGGTTTGCACCACAGGGAACACGGCGTCATAGCCGTAAATGTCGAGATACTGGTCCCAGACATCGAACGGGCTCGGCGTGTAGAGCGAGATCATGCGCCGGTAGCGCAATATCTGGTTGCCATTGGGCGCAAAGATCACATTGGCCTGGAAGTATAGCTCGGGGAAGTTTGTGTCGGTCTCATAGGCGTTGACGCACAGATAGAGGTTCTGGCTCTGCGCGATGGCCGCCATCGCCTCATATTCGGCGCCGTCCACATCGATGGCGGCCTTGTCACGCCATTCGGCGCGGCTCTCGCCCAGCGGGAAGCCGGTCATGAAATATTCCGGCACGACGACCAGTTTCAGCTCGGTGCCGTTGAACGTGCGCAGAAACGCCTTGGAGGTGGCGATCTGGGCGCGCATGCGGCCAATGCTCGCCATCATCCGGGCGCGGGCATCGCGCCGGTTGCGGTCCTGATTGACCGCATCGCAGCGCATCTGCAGCGCCATCGCGGAGAAGCGCTCCACCTGCGCATGAGCGCCGGGCAGCAGCGACAGGCCGGAGAGCGCCGCTGCGCCGGAGAGAAAATGACGCCGGTTCGTGATCATGTGTGGT
>CAZCEG010000217.1:0-4650 GCA_964497275.1 uncultured Oceanicaulis sp. | reverse complement strand
TCAGCTTTTTACCGTCTTCCAGACAGATGATGTAGTCGTCGGTGACGGACTTGGACACCGGCACGGCCGGCTTGGATTTGGTTTCCTGCTTCACTTCACCGCCGGTCAGCTCGCGCAGCGTCGCATGGACGGCGCGAATCATGTCGGGCATGGAGTCAGCAGAGACCGAGTTGTTGGACACGAACGAGGCCACGATATCCGTGGTCATCCGCAGCACTTCTTCCTGGTCGATCTGGGGAGTGTTATCGTCGCTCATTTCGAATACCTGAGTGTTTGGGGGTCATGAAGGGTGCGTCTTTGATTCACACTGCTCATTTATACTGCTCCGTGCCAGTTCACAAGTAATTCAGGGTGCAATTTCTGTCAAAATGACAGTAATGGAACCTAGCCCGTCTCGCGGAGTGTATGTCCTCAGTTTTCGCGAATATTCAATCAAAAGGTGTTGGGTTGATCTGCTGTCCGATGGGTTTCGCTTAGGCTTGCGCCGATGTGCGCAGTTGTGATCATGCCTGCCAGCGCGTATTTGATGATCATCAGATTTGCGGCACGAGGGAGATGAGCATGCCGGACGCTTCACACGACACGGGCCGCGACGGCTTTTTCGCCGAAACGCTGGCCAGCCGCGATCCCGAGATCGCCAGCGCCATTGCCCGCGAGATTACACGCCAGCAGGAGCAGATCGAGCTCATCGCGTCGGAGAATATCGTCAGCCGCGCGGTGCTCGAGGCGCAAGGTTCGCCGCTCACCAACAAGTATGCCGAGGGCTATCCCGGCAAGCGCTATTATGGCGGGTGCGAGTTTGTCGACATCGCCGAAGAGCTGGCGATCGAACGTGCGAAGAAGCTGTTCGGCGCTGCCTATGCAAACGTCCAGCCGAATTCCGGCAGTCAGGCCAATCAGGCCGTTTTCCTGGCGCTGCTGAAACCTGGGAACCGCATTCTGGGTCTCGACCTGTCAGCGGGCGGTCATTTGACCCATGGCGCAAAGCCGAACATGTCCGGCAAGTGGTTCGACGCGCACCATTATGGCGTGCGCCAGAGCGATGCGCTCCTCGACTATGATGCCATCCACCAGCAGGCGCGCGAGCTCAAACCCCACATGATCATCGCGGGCGGCTCGGCCTATCCGCGTGTGATCGATTTCAAGGTGTTCCGCGAGATTGCCGATGATGTCGGCGCGCTGTTGCTGGTCGACATGGCCCATTTTGCTGGCCTCGCAGCGGCGGGCGTCTATCCCAATCCGGTGCCGTATGCGGATATCGTGACCACGACGACGCACAAGACGCTGCGAGGCCCGCGTGGCGGCATGGTGCTCTCGCGCGATGAGGATATCGGCAAGAAGATCAATTCTGCCGTGTTCCCCGGCCTGCAGGGTGGTCCGCTAATGCATGTGATCGCGGCCAAGGCGGTTGCCTTTGGTGAGGCGCTGCGCCCTGAGTTCAAGACCTACGCCCAGAACGTGGTCGACAATTGCCGCGCCATGGCCGGCGCGCTGTCTGAAGCGGGCTATGATCTGGTGTCTGGCGGCACGGACAGCCATCTGGCGCTCGTTGACCTGCGGCCCAAGAAGCTGACAGGGGACATTTCCGAGAAGGCGCTGGAGCGTGCGCACATCACCTGCAACAAGAACGGTGTGCCGTTCGATCCGGAAAAGCCAATGGTGACCTCTGGCCTTCGCATTGGCGCGCCGGCCGGCACGACGCGCGGCTTCGGCCAGGGCGAGTTCCGCCGCGTTGGCGAGATGATGGCTGAAGTCCTTGATGCGCTGGCGGAAAACCGCGACGGCAACGCCGCTGTCGAAGGCAAGGTCCGCGAGGAAGTGATTGCGATGTGCAAGCGCTTCCCGATCTATCCTGCGCTGGGATAGGGGGCGGATTTGCGCTGCCCGTTCTGTTCCCATCCTGATACGCAGGTGAAGGACTCCCGCCCCTCCGAGGACGGGCAGGCGATCAGGCGGCGCCGGCAGTGCCCGTCCTGCGGCGCGCGCTTCACGACGTTTGAACGCGTGCAGCTGCGCGATCTGCAGGTCATCAAGTCCGACGGCAAGCGCGTACCCTTCGAGCGCGACAAGCTGATGCGTTCAGTGTTGCTGGCCGCTCGCAAGAGCTCGATTGATCGCGAGCGCATCGAACAGATGATCTCCGGCATTGTCCGCCGCCTTGAAAGCGGCGGCGATCCCGACATCCCCTCCCGCCGCATTGGCGAGCTGGTGATGGAGGGCCTGCGTAATCTCGATCCGGTGGCCTATGTGCGCTACGCCTCGGTCTACCGGGATTTTCGCGAAGTGGCGGACTTTTCCGAATTCATCCGCGGCGAAAAGCTGGCCGATGAGGCCGACGAGGATGATGCCGAAATGGATGGGGGCACTGAAGGGCGATGAGCGGATTTGCGCAAGTCACACTGAAACTGGCGACGTCTCTGGATGGCAAGATTGCGCTGGCCAACGGGCTCTCACAATGGATCACCGGGCCTGAAGCGCGCGATGCGGTGCACGCCCTGCGCGCGCGCCATGATGCCGTCCTGACCGGGATTGGCACGGTGCTGGCCGATGATCCGCGCCTCACCGTGCGTCCCGGCGGCAAGAAAGCATCGGCCCAGCCGCTGCGCGCCGTGATGGACTCCCGGCTTCGCACGCCCGTGACGGCCAAGCTGCTGGAGGAGGGGCCGGTTACCTTCTTCCACACCGCCGATGACACCAGCCGCACAGAGACCCTCGCCAAGGCAGGCGGCAGCCCGGTGCGGCTCAACGCCAATTCCGAAGGCCGGGCAAGCCTCAAGGAAGCGATCCGTTATCTCGCAAGCGCAGGGGTAGGGCGCATCCTGCTCGAGGCGGGCGGCACGCTGGCCGGTGCGGCCCTGCGTCAGGGGCTTGTGCACCGCATCGAGTGGTTCCGCGCGCCCATGATCATTGGCGGGGACGGGATGGACGTGTTTTCAGCGCTCGGCCTTGCAAGTCTTGAGGCTGCGCCCCAGTTCCGGCGTGTCTCCTTGCGCGTCCTCGGGCGCGACATCCATGAAAGCTATGAGCGCGAAGGCAACTAGCCCCCATGTTCACCGGAATTGTGACGGCCCTTGGCACGCTTGTCGCCATTGATGACGGCCCAGTACGCCGGTTCACCCTAGATGCGCCGTGGCCAGCCGCAGACCTCGCGCTGGGCGCTTCGGTCGCTCATGACGGGGTGTGCCTCACGCTGGTTGATATTGCGGCGCGTCCCGAAGGCGCGCGCTATGCGGTCGAGGTGTCGCCTGAAACCCTCAAACGCACCACGCTGGGGAGCTGGCAGGTAGGAGCGCGCATCAATCTCGAACGCCCGCTCAAAGCCGGTGACGAGCTTGGCGGCCATATCGTGCAGGGCCATGTCGACGGGGTCGGCGAGATCGTCTCGCGTACCGACACTGATGGCTGGATGCATCTGGCCGTGAAGGCTCCGGAGAGCCTTGCCCGCTTCATCGCGGAGAAGGGTTCCATCGCCGTTGATGGCGTCTCGCTGACGGTCAATGGCGTGAAGGGCGATGTGTTCGAGCTGATGATCATTCCGCATACGGCAGCCGTGACGAACCTGTCCCGCGCTGCGGCGGGGGTGAGGGTCAATCTTGAGGTGGACATCATGGCGCGCTACGCCGCACGCCTGATCGAGTATCCGGGGAAGGAAAGCGCCGCGCCATGACGACTGACGGGTTTGACCTCGCCACCACCGAAGAGATCATCGAGGAAGCGCGCAACGGGCGCATGTTCATCCTGGTCGATGCGGAAGACCGCGAGAATGAGGGCGATCTCGTCATTCCTGCCCAGTTTGCGACCCCTGACGTCATCAACTTCATGGCCAAGCACGGGCGCGGTCTGATCTGCCTTGCCATGACGCGTGAGCGCACCGAGACGCTGCAATTGCAGCCTATGGCGCCGCGCAACCGCTCGCGTCACACCACCGCTTTCACGGTCTCCATCGAAGCGCGCGAAGGCATCACCACAGGCATCTCCGCCCATGACCGGGCGCGCACCGTTGCGGTGGCGATCGACCCGGCCAAGGGGCCTGAGGACATTGTCAGCCCCGGCCACATCTTCCCGCTTCTGGCGCGCGATGGCGGTGTGCTGGTGCGCGCAGGCCATACCGAAGCGGCCGTCGATGTGGCGCGCCTTGCCGGCACCAACCCGTCAGGCGTGATCTGCGAGATCATGAACGACGACGGGACGATGGCCCGCCTGCCGCAGCTCGTCGATTTTGCGCGCGCCCATGACCTCAAGATCGGCACGATTGCCGATCTGATCGCCTATCGCCGCCAGCATGACCGTTTCATCGAGCGCAGGCTGGAGACGATTGTGGAGACCCGCCATGGTGGCCCATTCAAGCTGATCGTCTACCGCTCGCTGGTGGACGCGGTGGAGCACGTGGCGCTGATCAAGGGCGAGGTCGCCAATGGCGCAGTGCCGCTGGTGCGCATGCACAAGGTCAGCTTTGCAGACGATGTTCTGGGCGCGCTCGGTGGCCGGTCACGGCCAGACGCCGGACAGCCGCCTGGCCTGGGCGGTCGGCTTCGGCACGATTCCGGTCGGGCTGGCCGGCCTGCTGTTCTCCGATGTCATCGCGACCCAGCTGCGTTCGCCGCTGGTGATCGCCGCGACCACGATCGTGTTCGGCGCGCTGCTGTGGTG
>CAZCEG010000216.1:0-4671 GCA_964497275.1 uncultured Oceanicaulis sp. | reverse complement strand
TGGCGGCCTCTGGCGGTTATGACCTTGCGGCGCCTGCCGATCTCATCGTTGCCAACGCGACGACGCTGACCGGCTCCATCGGTGTCATCTTCGGCAAGGTCGTGCTCGAAGGCGCGCTGGACCGGATCGGCGTGAATATCGAACCTCTGGCCGTTGGCGGCGAGTATGCCACCGCCTACTCCACCCAGAGCCGTTTCAGCGAAACCCAGCGTGCCGCCATCGAGGCGATGGCCAGCGACATTTATGACGACTTCACCAGCCGCGTGGCCGAAGGCCGGGACCTGCCCATCACCCGTGTCCGCGAGATTGCCCGCGGCCGTGTATGGACCGGCGCGCAGGCGCTCGAGCTCGGCCTTGTCGACCGGATTGGCGGCCTGCATGAAGCCATCGAGGCGGCCCGCGAGCTGGCCGGCATTGGCGCTGATGAGACGGTGAATCTGCGCCGCTTCCCGCGCCAGCCCACGCCGCTGGAGGCCTTCCAGCAGCTCTTCGGGATCACGGCAGAAGGCGCAGAGGCCGCTTCACGCCTGAACGCGCTGATGGAGCTGCCGGAGGTGCGTGCCGCGCTTCAGGCCCGCGAGCGGGCGCAGGCGCGCGGCGCGCAGATGCGCACCGAGGAACAGGCTCCGCGCTGATCAGGCCGTCAGCGCGCCGAGCAGCACCACGGCCGTCACCGCCACGCCCAGCACCAGCCCGTAGGCCAGATCGAGCACGATCACCCGCCCGATGGCGGCAAACCGGCCTGTGCCATAGACAACCCGCAAGGCGCGGTAGAGCCAGACATGGGCAAAGACGAGGAAGGCAAGGCTGGTAATGCCCTCCGGCAGGATCAGGCTTGCCGGCATGGCGATCAGGAGTGCAAGGAACATCACCGCATGAAAGTGCAGCCCGGTGATCAGATGATCAAAATAGAAAAAGCCGCGCCGCCACGCATAGACGAGGCTCAGCATGAGCGCGAAGACCGGCAGCATCAGGAACATTACGCGCGGCGCCCAGGCCAGGCTCTCGGCCCGCCACCTGTCAGGACTGGCCGCCAGGCGCTCGATCCGGTCGGCCAGCCAGACGCGCGTGCCCAGCGGCAGGCCGTCGGCCACCCCCTCCTCCACCCCGAATTCCTCGGGCACCAGAGCGCGGCGCATGGCATCACTGCCACCAGGGGCGTCATCCCCGCTATCCGCCTCGCCTGATGATCGCGGCGGATCAAACACGGAAATGGCGTCAATGGCCCGGATCGCGGCGCGATATTCCTCTTCGGACATCGCGCCGGACTCTCGCGCGGCCTCGAGCTCGGCGCGCGCCACTTGCGCGCCTTGCGGATCATAGCGCACCACGCTGTCCTGCACGTTGAAGAGCGGCAGGAGCAGGAAAAACGCCAGCGACGCGATCAGGTAGAGCCTGAAGGGCGGGATATACCCTGCCCTTCTGCCGGTCAGGTAGGCGCGCGTCACGCGGCCGGGAAAGGCAAAGAGCGCTGGAAGGGTCCTGGCCAGCCGCCCGTCCAGATTGACGAGATTGTCCAGCGTCTCGGCCAGAAGCCGGAAGAAGGGCCGCTTGAACGTATCGGCCGACTGGCCGCAGCTATGGCAGAACGGCCCGGCCAGCTCGGTGCCGCAATTGGCACAATGGCCGTCGGGCATCTCAGAGCCGAGCGCAGGCGTGCGTCTGCTCCGCCGCGCAGCAGCGCCCGCAGCAGCGGCCGCCCCGTGTTCGAGGGCGGTCTGGACGGCGTCAGCCTGCTCTTCGCTCACGCCGCCCTCCCTCAAGGTCCCCGGGGGGCGCTAGCCCCCTGTGCGCTCGACGTCAGTCAAGCACATCCAGCGCGTGCGGTGAATATGGACGATATTGTCCTCCCAGCCGGTCACGCGCGGGTTCACCAGCGATTTGTTCACATAGTACACGATCGGGATGTAAGGCATGTCGTCGAGCATGAGCTGCTCGGCTTCCGCCAGCATGCGCCCGCGCTCGTCGGCATCGAGGGTCTGGTTGGCCTGCAGCACGAGCGCGTCATACGCCTCGTTGGACCAGCGCGAATAGTTCATCGGGATCGAGCCGGTCTCGGCGAGGAACAGGAAGTTGTAGGCGTCGTTATAGTCGCCAATCCAGCCGCCATCGCCGAGCTCGTAATCGCCCGCGCGCAGGTTGGAATAGTGGATCTGCGTTTCCACCACGCCGATATCGACCTGCACCCAGTCGGCAATCAGCTGCCAGTCCTGCTGCACGACGGGCGCGACGCGCGGATTATCACCTGTAGCCCGGAACGAGTAGGAGAAGCGCAGGGGATTATCCGGCCCGTAGCCGGCTTCTTCCAGCAGCTCGCGCGCGAGGCGGCGGCGCTCCTCGATCGGCGCGTCAAACCAGCTGATGCGGGCCGTGCCCGGATAACCGTCAACGCCCGGCGGCACGAAGGAATGTGCCGGGATCTGCCCTGCCCGCAGGATGTTGTCGGCGATGAACTCGCGGTCGATCGCCATGGCCAGCGCGTTGCGTACGCGCGGGTCGGAGAACTTCTCCAGCGTGGTGTTGAAAGAGAAATAGATGATGCCGAGATAGGGGTGCACGCGCACATAGTCTGGCACCTGCTGGCGCAGGAATGGCAGGGACTGACCGGCAAAGTCGGTGATCAGGTCCAGCTCGCCATTGCGCACGCGGCGCTCGGCAGCAGCGTTGTCGACGGTAGGATAGAAATACACCTCGTCGATGCAGACATTCTCATTGTCCCAGAACCGCTCATTGCGCACGAGGTGGATGAAATTGTTCGCCCGCCACGCGACCAGCCGGTAGGCCCCGTTGGTCTGGATGTTCTGCGGCTGGATCCACGCATCACCATGGCGCTCCACCACGTGGCGGGGTACCGGGAAGGTGGTGTAGTGGGTGAGAAGACCGCGCAGATAGGGCGCAGGAAATTCCAGCTCGATCACCAGCGTGCGGTCATCGACCGCGCGCACGCCCAGCGTCTCGGGCGGATTGTTTTCCGGGTCCTGATTGACCGCGCGCGCATTGCGGATCGGATAGAGGATGGAGGCATACTGGGCGAGCGTGGCCGGATTGAGGATGCGCCGGAAGGCAAACTCGAAATCATGGGCGGTCACCGGCTCGCCATCGCTCCACTGCGCTTCGCGCAGCGTGAAGGTCCAGGTCAGCCCGTCCTCGGCCACCTCATAGCTCTCCGCCATGCCAAGGATCGGCTCACCTGCGGCGTTCTCGGTGAACAGGCCGATGAACATGTCGCCGATAATGTTGTTTTCCCACGTGCCGGAAGACTTGTGCGGGTCGAGCGAAAGCGGCTCGGCCATATTGCCGCGATGCAGGACGATGGAGTCGCTGTCATCGGCGCTGCGTCCGCATGCACCGAGCGACAGTGCCATGATACCTGCGGTGGCCCATGCCAGGGCTTTTGCTCTGATCCCCATTATTGTCTCCTTGCCTGTGACCGGCGCCAGCCACCATTGATGGCATACTGGATCGCCCGTTTAACATGTCAGTCTTGTAACGTGGACGGTTAACGATCAAGGAAAACCCGAACCGCATGTGCAGCGGAGCGCAGTATGCGGCTCAGACGAGTTGATAGCGCCGCGCCGGCAGGGCACCATGACCGCTCGTTTTTCAGTCAGCTCACTTCCTGGGAAAGAGATCATGATGATAGCTCCACTGACCGGGCTCCGCCAGCGCACCGCCTTTGCGGGAATCGCGGTGTCGGTAGCCGCGCTGTGCCTTGCCGCGCCTGCTGCCGCACAGGAAGGCCCGCTCGGCCCGGTTCTGGAATGTGCCGACATTCAGGACAATGCCCAGCGCCTTGCCTGCTATGACGAACGCGTCGGCGCCCTGCGCACCAGCGTACAGACAGGCGAGATCGTGGCTGTTGATCGTCCGGCGGTCGAAGCGATCGAGCGCGATGGCTTTGGCCTGAGCCTGCCGAGCCTGCCGCGCCTGACACTCGGCCTGTTTTCCGGCGGGTCGGGCAGCGCCGCGACTGCGAGCACCGCCGCCGAGCGAGGCATCAGCACGGCGGAAAACACCAGCGGGGTGGAGATCGTCGAGCGCGGGGATGATGGCCAGATCGAGCGCGTCCTGATGACGATTGCGCGGGTGGATTCTATTTCCCCCAACCAGTACCGCTTCACGATGGATAACGGTCAGGTCTGGGTGCAGGTAGAATCGGGACGCGCTTTGTCGACGCGCAACCTGCCCGGTTCGCAGGCAGAGATCCGGCGCGCTGCGATGGGCTCCTTCCTCCTGCGCATTGATGGCCGCGGTCAGGCTATCCGCGTCAATCGCGCGCAATAACCGGCCTCGCCTCCGCCCTGCCGGACAGCTGGCGGACAGACAAGAAAAAAGGGCGTCCCGGCATGGCTGGGACGCCCTTTTCCGTGTCGTCACGGGCCGATCTAGTCCGGCGGATTATGCGTCCGCAGGAAGCGGTCCATCGCCTGCAGGGTCTGGACCCGCGTGTTCACGCGCAGCAGGTTGTGCCCGTCATTCTCGATCATCAGCACTTCGTGCGGCTTACCGTTGCGCTCAAGCGCGGCAGCCATCAGCTCGGTCTGCTCCGGCGGAACGATGATGTCTTCCCGCGGGTGGATAAGCAGGATCGGAGCCTGCACATTGGCCGCCTGATAGGCCGGAGACACCGCCTCGACTTCCGCACGGGTGATGTTCGGGCTGGCACCGGAC
>CAZCEG010000215.1:4321-4673 GCA_964497275.1 uncultured Oceanicaulis sp. | reverse complement strand
CTGAGGCGGAAGCGGGCGGGGAAACGGCTGCCAGCGCTGCGGCGGCTGCCGCCGCACAGGCCTACTATGTCTATGACATTGAAGAGCCGCTGATTGTCCAGCTTCACGGGCCGAACGGGACGCCGCTGCTTTTGTCGATGCGGTTACAGCTGGAGCTGGCCGATGCGTCTGTCCAGCCGGTGCTGGACGCGCGCATGGGCCGGGTGCTCGATCAGTATGCGGCATTCCTGCGGGAATTGTCGCCCGACGATCTGGCCGGTTCGGCCGGTCTGCACCGGGTGCGCCTTGAGCTTCTGCGCCGCACCAATCTCGCGATCGAGCCGGCCCGCGTGGAAGGCGTGCTGATCACGCA
>CAZCEG010000215.1:0-4311 GCA_964497275.1 uncultured Oceanicaulis sp. | reverse complement strand
CGCAAATGCTCGTCACCCAGTCCTGATAGCCTTGAACCTTAAGAGTTGGCCTCATGAGTGATGTTGATCAGGAAGCCCTTGCCGCCGAATGGGAAGCGGCCTCGGCGGCAGAACAGCCCGACTTCGATGCGGCGGGCGGTGATGCGCTGGCGTCCGAATGGGAGGCGATGGTTGGCGCCGATGGCGAAACCTTCCTGCCCACGCCCGGCACGCAAGGGCCTGAGCGTATCCTCAATCAGGACGAGATCGACAGCCTGCTCGGCTTCTCGGTGTCGGACGAGGACGGGTCGGAGCGCTCGGGCATCCGGGCGATCATCAATTCCGCGCTTGTGTCCTATGAGCGCCTTCCCATGCTGGAGATCGTCTTTGACCGCCTCGTGCGGCTGATGACGACCTCCTTGCGCAATTTCACCTCCGACAACGTGGAGGTCTCGCTCGACAACATCTCCTCGATCCGGTTTGGCGACTATCTCAACTCCATCCCGCTGCCGGCCATCCTGTCGGTCTTCAGGGCGCAGCAGCTGGACAATTACGGCCTGCTGACGGTCGATTCCAACCTGATCTATTCGGTCGTCGACGTGCTTCTGGGCGGGCGCCGCGGCACCAGCGCCATGCGCATTGAGGGCCGCCCCTACACCACGATCGAGCGCACCCTGGTGCAGCGCATGATCGAAGTGGTGCTGGCCGATGCCAAGCAGGCCTTCGCGCCGCTGACCGAGGTCGATTTCACGCTTGACCGGGTAGAGACCAATCCTCGCTTTGCGGCCATCGCCCGGCCTGCCAACGCCGCGATCCTGGTCAAGCTGCGCATCGACATGGAAGACAGGGGCGGGCGCATCGAGCTCCTCCTGCCTTACGCAACGCTCGAGCCGATCCGCAAAATGCTGCTCCAGCAGTTCATGGGCGAGAAGTTCGGCCGCGACAATATCTGGGAGAGCCACCTTGCTACCGAGCTGTGGTCCACGCAGATGGAGGTGCAGGCGGTCATCGACGAGCTTCAGCGCCCGCTTGGCGAGATCATGAAGCTGAAAGTGGGCGACACCATCTTCCTTGATGCCGGACCCGACAGTGCGGTGGAGCTGCGCTGCGGGACAATTCCGCTGACGCGCGGACGAATGGGCCGACTCGGTCATAATGTGGCGGTGCGGCTTGATTCTCCGCTCACGCCCTCTGCCCGCCGCACCCTGACGAGGTTCTCATGAGTCTGGCCGCTTTTGTCTTTGAAGCCCTGATCGGCCTCCTGCTCGTGGGGGCTGCCATCATGTGCTGGCGCGTGGATCGCAGGCTCAAGGCCCTGCGCGACGGCCAGGATGGTCTGCGAGAGACGGTAGCTGCGCTCAATGACGCGGTGGATCGTGCGCGTGCGGGGCTGGCTGCGCTTGACCGGGCATCGCGCGAAAGCGGTGAGGTGCTTGAAGCGCGCACCCGCGAGGCGCGGGCGCTGGCTGATGAACTGCGGCTTCTGACGAGCGCTGGCGAAAGCCGGATAGAGCGTCTGGAGCGTCCGCGCCGGACGCTGTCTGCCGCCCGTCCCGCCGACAGCGCGCAACCGGCAGAAAGATCGCCGGGCGATCTTCTCAAGACTTTACGCTAGGAGCGCGTTTCCATGCCCGGCTTGCGCCCCCTCCTCCTGATTGCGGTACTGCTTGCAGGGCTTTTTGCGCTCAAATCGGTATCGCTGGCGGACGGGGCGATCGCGCTCATGTCGTCCGGCGCGGCGTCGGCAGTGGAATATGATGCCAGCGCAGAAGCCGCCGTGCAGGAGGAAACCCCGCCTGCAGAGGAGGAAAGCCCGTTCCGCCCGGCTGCCGCCCGCGCGGCAGCAGACGAGCCTGTCGAGCGCGAGCGCACGGCGTCCGAGCTGGATATCATCACTTCCCTGTCACGCCGGCGCGCGGAACTTGACCTGCGCGAGGCTGATCTTGATACGCGTGCTGCACTTCTTCAGGTCGCCGAGGAGCGCATCGAGACCCGTATCGCCCGCCTCGAGGCCCTGCAGGAAAATCTCGAAGGCCTGCTGGGCCAGCTGGAGACTGAGCGGGGCCGCCGCGTGGGCGAGATCGTCCAGGTCTATGCCCAGCTGGAGCCGGAGAATGCCGCCGCGATCATGTCGCGCATGGATGAGGAAACCCTGATCCTGCTGGCAGAGCAGTTGCAGCGCGAGCAGGGGCGGCGCTATGCGGCGATCTTGGCGGAGATGGAGCCGGGCTTTGCCGCAGAGCTGACCTTGCGCCTGCGCGCCCGGGCCAGCCCGCCGGAAACCCATGCCGAGGTGGAGGCCCGCCTTGCCGGGACCGACAGCTAGATACCTGACAAGCGCGCTGGCGGTGGTGCTTCTGGCCACCGCTTCACCTGCGCTTGCGCAGGTGGCGGCGCAATTGTCGGTGGAGCGCTCAGGGGCGACGACGCGGCTCGTCATCACCTATCCGGAAAGCCTTGGCGGGGCGCTGAGCGCAGAGGCGGAGATTGCCGCCGGTGCGGTGCTGGTGGCGACCTTCTCCGAACCGGCCAGCTTTGACGCCTCGGTCATCCCTGCCGAAAGTGCGGGGCTTGCCGCCATGGCGCGCCTTGATGGCGACGGGCGCACCTTGCGCGTGGCCCTGAACCGGGAGGCACAGCCACGCGTCAGCGTGTCCCATAACGTGATCGCGATTGATCTAGCCCCGCCGGGGGCAAGCGCGCTGCCCGATATTGTTTCGCCGTTCGAGATCAATCGAAGGGCTGCGGCTGAAGCGGCGGCCGAGCGGGCGCGTGAGGCAGCCAACGCGCCCCCGCCGCCTGCGCAGAGCGTGTCGGTAAGGGTAGGCGAGGCGAGCGAGTATACCCGTCTGGAGTTTACCTGGCCGCGCGCCGTTGCCCATGAGCTGGAAACCTCGGGGCAGACCGCACGCCTGATCTTTGCCGAACGCGGCGAGCTTGATCTGCGCCCCGTTTCGGCCAGCCCGCCGCGGTGGCTGGAGGCCGCGTCCGCACAGAATGGCGATGACGGGCTGGTGGTCAGCCTGCGGGTGGAAGACGGCGCGCGTGCGCGCGTCTGGTCTGAAGACAATCGCGTGGTGCTCGATATCCTCGCGCCCGGCGCGGTGACGCCCGAAGCCCTCATCGCCGCGCTGTCTGAAGCGGCGGGCGGTGGTTCTGCTCCGTCAGACGCGGGTAGCGAGCCGGAGGTGCAGACCGCTGCAGCTGAACCCGCAAGTGAGCTTGCCCCCGAGCCGGAGGAGGCGGTGCCTGCGGTTCGCCCGAACCCCGTGCCGGATAGTGGAACCGTGCGCGCGCGCCTGTCTCGCGTGAGCAATGATGCGGTGCTGGCATTTGAATGGGCGCACTTGCCGGGGCTGGCCGTCTATCGCCGGTCTGGCGCGTACTGGATCGTTTTTGATGCGCCAGCAGGGCTTGATGTTACAGAGCTTGCAGGTGCCCCGCGCCGCCACATTACCGGCTATGACGTCCACACCGGCCCCGACTATGTCGCACTGCGCCTTGAAACCCCGGACGCAACCCAGGTCGATGTGAACGCGGCCGGCGCATCCTGGACGATTGCCTTGCGTGATGCGGTGGATGTGCCGCCCCGCAATGTGCGTATCAGCCGGGAAACGCCGGTCAATCAGCCTGCACGGGTCCGCATCTCCCACGAGGGCGCGCGTTCGGCGGTTTCGGTTGCCGATCCGCTGGCGGGCGATACCGTGCTGGTGCTCACCGCCGATGGTGAAAAGCGCGGCATGATCACGCCCTACCGGCTGGTGGAGGCAAGCTTTCTCACCTCGGTACATGGTGTCGCGATCCTGCCCGCTGCTGACGATCTGGCGCTGACTGTGCGCGCGGGCGGCGCGGACCTGACCCGTCCCGGCGGGATGGTCCTGTCTCGCGCTGCGGCGCCGGGCGCGGGCGCTGCAGCCGGCACCCAGCCCACCTCGCCTGCCTTCCTCGACCTTGAGAGCTGGCGCGGGGAGGAGAGCTTCATGGCAGGCCTGAATGAGGCGCAAAGGCGCGCGTCCAGCGGGGAGCCGGATTCCCTTCTGGCGCTGGCCAGGTTCTATCTGGCCTGGGAGCTGGCGCCCGAGGCGCTGGGGGCTGCGCGCCTCGCTGCAGAGGCTCGTCCGGGCTTTGACGACAGCCCGGAAATGCGCACCCTGACAGGCGTTGCGCATCTGATGATGGGCCGTAATGGCCGTGCGGAGACAGCGCTTTCTGCCTCCGTGCTCAATCAGGATCCGGTAGTGCAGCCCTGGCGTGGACTGGCGGCAGCCCGCCGTCAGGACTGGGCAGAGGCGCGCCGGCGTTTCGATGAAGGCACCGCCTCGCTCTATTTCT
>CAZCEG010000214.1:0-4737 GCA_964497275.1 uncultured Oceanicaulis sp. | reverse complement strand
TCGGGTAGGGGGGCGGGCCGGTCAAGGGAGGGGATGTTTACCCCACCAGCAACCACACGCCTTGCACGAAGTAATAGGCGCCGATCCCCGTCACGAGGCGCCGGGTCCAGCGGCGGAACACGTCCTCGCTCATCCGGTCCAGCACTTTTGCGCCCAAAGTCGTCCCGATCACGGAGAGCGGTATGGCGACGGCAATCAGCCAGAACGACCCGCCCTCGCCCGCTGCCAGGGCCGGGGCAACATAGTAGGCGATCTTCACTCCGTGGGCGGCGACCTGGGTGGTGGCCTTGGTGGCGACGATCGCGCGCCGGTCGGCTTCCACATTCTGGAAGAAGGTGTCGAGGAGCGGCCCTGACACGCCCGCGATCACATTGAGGCCTGTGACGCTGACCCCGCAGGCAATGCCCTGGCCCGGCTTTGTCGCATCCAGCGCAAAGACCGATCTGGGTACCCAGACGATCAGCGGCACCAGACCCAGCACGATGAAGAGCCAGGGGCGCGGCAGGATGAGGGTGAAGCTCAAGAGCACCAGCGCAACGCCAGCCGAACCGATCAGATACCAGCCGATGGACTTCCAGAGGATATAGCGGCGCAGGAGCACGGCCCGCCAGCCATTGGACACGCTCTGCACCGCGCCATGCATCACCATTGCGGCAGGAACAGGCAGGAGAGCGGCCAGCACGCCCATCAGGATCAGCCCGCCCGCCATGCCAAACACGGCCGACAGGAAGGCCGTCGCCAGCACCGCAAAAAGAATGATGATGGATGACATGTCGCGGATGGAATCAGTGGCAGGAAGTGCCATGATAGGCGCGAACCTGCCTCATACGCTGCTCGCAACGCAGCCCCTCAAAAAAGACTGCCTGGAGGAGACGACCCGATGAATTTTGAATACTCGGCCCGCTGCAAGGATTATCTCGCCCGCGTGCGCGCCTTCATGGATGAGCACGTCTATCCCAACGAGAAGACCTATCACGAGCAGCTGCGCGGGTTCGGCACCAATCGCTGGCAGGTGCTTCCCATCATCGAGGAGCTGAAAGCCAAAGCTAAAGGCGAAGGGCTGTGGAACCTCTTCCACCCGGACGCCAAGCATGGCGCGGGCCTGTCCAATGCGGACTATGCGCCGCTGGCCGAGGAGATGGGCCGGGTGGTTTGGGCAAGCGAAGTGTTCAACTGCTCCGCGCCCGATACCGGCAATATGGAAGTGCTCTCGCGCTACGGCACGCCGGAGCAGCAGGAAAAATGGCTGAAACCGCTTCTGGCTGGCGAGATCCGCTCCGCCTTCCTGATGACCGAGCCTGCCGTTGCCTCTTCCGACGCGACGAATATCGAGTGCTCGATCAAGCGCGATGGCGATGAGTATGTCATCAATGGCCGCAAATGGTGGAGCTCTGGCGCAGGCGATCCGCGCTGCTCCATCTACATCGTCATGGGCAAGACCGACCCGACGGCGGAACTGCACCAGCAGCAATCCATGATCCTGGTGCCTGCCGACGCCAAGGGCGTGACGGTGCTGCGCCATCTGCCGGTGTTTGGTTATGACGATGCCCCGCACGGCCATATGGAGGTCGAGCTGAAGGACGTGCGCGTGCCCGCCTCCAACATGCTGCTGGGCGAGGGGCGTGGCTTCGAGATTGCGCAAGGCCGCCTCGGGCCGGGCCGCATCCACCACTGCATGCGCACGATCGGCGCGGCAGAGCGGGCGCTGGAGCTGATGGTCAAGCGCGCGATGAGCCGGGAAGCCTTCGGCAAGCCCGTCATCAAGCACTCCATCTGGGAGCATCGCATTGCGCGTGCGCGCATCGATATCGAGACCTCGCGGCTTCTGACGCTGAAAGCCGCCTGGATGATGGACACGGTCGGCAACAAGGCCGCGCGCGGCGAGATCGCCATGATCAAGGTGGCTGCCCCCATCATGGCGCTCAAAGTCATTGACGATGCCATTCAGGCCCATGGCGGCGGCGGGGTCAGCGACGACTTCCCGCTCGCCTCCTCCTTTGCCGGTATCCGCACGCTACGCATCGCGGACGGGCCGGACGAGGTGCATGAACGCACTATTGCCCGCCTCGAAATGAAGCGCTGGCTCAATCAGGCCTGAGGAACACAGCCATGAACGCACCGGCTGAATTTGTGGACGTAACCGTTGAAACGCACGGGCCCGTGCGGGTTCTGCGCTTCAACCGTGCGGCCAAGAAGAACGCCATCACCCGTGCCATGTACACCGCGATGGCCGAAGGGCTGGAAAGCGCCAGCACCGATCCGGCCGTGCGCGTGGTGGTGATTGCAGGCAGTGAGGGCGTCTTTACCGCCGGCAATGACCTGATGGACTTCATGCAGGCCCCGCCGACGATTGGCGGGGGCGACATGCCGCCAGTGGAGCGTTTCATGCGCGCACTGCTGGGCTGTTCCAAGCCGGTGATCGCTTGCGTGGACGGGCTTGCCATCGGCATTGGCGTCACCCTGCTCCTGCATTGTGACCTTGCCTATGCGTCCGACCGTTCGACCTTCAAGACGCCCTTCGTCGACCTCGCCCTCGTGCCGGAGTTTGGCTCCAGCGCGGTCCTGCCCGGCATTGTGGGCCGCGTGGTGGCATCAGAGCTTCTGCTACTGGGCGAGACCTGGAATGCGAGCCGCGCCGAGGCGAAAAACCTCGTCAATGGCGTGTTCCCGGCAGACCAGCTGGAAGCGCAGGTCATGAGCCGGGCCGAGGCACTGGCCGCCAAAGCGCCCAATGCGGTGAAGAAGTCCAAGGCGCTGATGACCAAGGGCGTTGAAAGCGTCTACACGCTGATGGCCGAGGAAGGCGCGGAGTTTGCCGAGCAGCTCGCCTCCGAAGAGTTCAAGGAGGCTGTGACCGCCTTCCTGGAACGCCGGGCGCCTGACTTTTCGAAGTTCGGTTGAGACATGCCTGCACCTGACCCGCCGGGCTGACGGGGGGGCGGGCAATTACTCTGCGGGGGGATGGGATGAAACGGATAATTGCCGGCATTGGCGGTGTAATCATCGCTGCCAGCATTGGCGGATGGCTCTACATATCCGGCTCGCCGATCGGCCAGATCTATGTACCGTCAGGCACAGGCATCACCGCCAAGCAGGTATGCTCTCTGACTTTCGTGTCGGGCCTCGAGCCTGAGCGCGCCAGAGCGCTCTATACCGATCCCATACTGGGCGACACCAGCTTGCTGCTTCAAGTTCGCATCGACCATGAGAGGGAAATCGTCACGGCCACGGCACTTGGCATCGCGTTCCGGCAGACCGCCATCCACCGCGATGGGCTGGGCTGCACGCTGGTCCACGATCCGGGCGCGTTTGATGCCGGGCTGTTCCTGCCGCTGAGCGGCGAGCCTGACGCCATGACGCTGGATACAGGCTGGCGCGACGCCCAGTTTGATAGCGTAGCCCTGGACGCCGCGCTCGACCTTGCCTTCACCGATGACGGGCGCAATACGCTGGCGGCTTTGGTGCTGCATGACGGACGGCTGGTGGCTGAACGGTATGCAAACGGGGTTACAGCCGAAACACCGCTGCCGGGATGGTCGATGACCAAATCGTTTGCGGCAACGCTCGCCGGTGTGCTGGTCCAGCGCGGCCTGCTGGATGTGCATACCGAAGGGCTGGTGCCGGATCTGGCCGCAAATGGCCGCGAGGCCATCACTGTTGACCATCTCTTGCGGATGACAGCCGGGCTGGACGGATTTGAAACCGGAGACGGGTTCGACCCGGCTTCGCAAATGCTGTTCACACAAGCCGACATGGCCCACTACGCCGCCAACCGGAGCGTCATCCACACGCCCGGTGAGCACTGGGACTATCAAAGCGGCGATACGATCATGGCCGCGTCCGCGTTTGGCGCATTTCTCGGCGATACCGTTCCCGAACGGCAGGCGACGCTGAGAGAATGGCTGTTTGACCCTCTGGGCATGCATCATTCGGTGGTGGAGGCTGACGAGGCCGGAACGCTGAAACTTTCCAGCTATATGTATGCCAGCGCCCGCGACTGGGCGCGTCTCGGCCAGCTTTATCTCGATGGCGGGCGTGCGGACGGCGTGCAGATCATTCCGCCGGACTGGATCGATTATGTCACGGCTCCGACGCCCCCTTCCGCCGGGCGATACGGGGCCGGTTTCTGGCTGAATGCGCCGGGCCTGCCCCAAGATGCCTTCATGATGGACGGCTTCCAGTCACAGCGCACCGTCATTATCCCGTCAGAAGACCTCGTGATTGTGCGGCTGGGTGCCACAAACGGTGTCAACGAGGACACGCCGGGCTTCGTCAACGCAGTTATTGCCGCACGGCGGGCAGACGCAACACAAACTGCGCAATAACAAGGAGCACCCCATGGCCGACGCGCCGGAATTCACCATCACCGAGGAAGTCTCCGGCTCGAAAGGCCGCTATGTCGCCCGTGCGCCGGGCCTGCCCGATGCGGAGATGACCTTCTCCATCCTCAACCCGCAGCTCATCATTATCGACCATACGGGCGTGCCGGATGAATGGCGCGGCAAGGGGGTTGGCAAGGCGCTGGTGGAGCGCGGCGTTCTGGATGCCCGCGCGCGCGGCGTACGCATCGTGCCGCTATGCCCGTTCGCCAAGGCCCAGATCGAGCGTCATCCCGAATGGCAGGACGTGCTCGGCGGCAAGGCGAAATAGCCGATTGGGAGGAATGAGACGGACCGGAAAGTGGGGGGCCGGCTCGTCTCTTTCTCGAAGCCGCACCGAAAGGGGGTATCGGTGCGA
>CAZCEG010000213.1:0-4752 GCA_964497275.1 uncultured Oceanicaulis sp. | reverse complement strand
CAAGGCCGATGCCATCCTCTTTATCGGTGCGAATCCGCGCGTGGATGCGCCAGTGCTCAATGCCCGCATCCGCCAGCGCTGGCTCAATGGCAAGCTGGATATCGCCGTGATCGGCGAGGCGGCTGACCTCACCTATCCCTATGAGCATCTGGGCAATGGCCCGGACGCGATTGCGGCGCTCGCCAAGAAGCGCGCCGGCTTCATCAAGACGCTGAAAGACGCGAAGAACCCGATCATCATCCTTGGCAATGCCGCCACCGCCCGCGCCGATGGCGCGCAGGTGCTGCGCGCAGCCGGAGAGCTGGCGAAAGCGGCTGGCGTGGTGCGCGAGGGCTGGAACGGCTTTAGCGTCCTGCACACGGCGGCCAGCCGCGTTGCCGGGCTCGATATGGGCTTCCTGCCCGGCGAGGGCGGGCGTGACACGGCCGGTATTCTTGCCGCTGCGGGCAAGGGCGATCTCGATACGGTTGTCCTGCTGGGCGCTGACGAGATCGACACGGCCAAGCTTGGCAAGGCCTTTGTCATCTATGTCGGCCATCACGGCGATGCCGGTGCCATGCGCGCCGATCTGATACTGCCGTCAGCAGCTTACACCGAAAAGCCGGGGCTTTACGTGAACACCGAAGGCCGCGCGCAGCTGGCTGACCGGGCCGTGTTCCCGAAAGGCGAAGCGAAAGAGGACTGGGCGATCTTCCGCGCGCTGTCGGCACGTCTGAACAAGACGCTGCCCTATGACAGCCTCAACGCGCTGCGGGCCAGGCTGATCGAGGAGATCGAGAGCTTCGGCCAGATCGACCATGCGCCGGGCGCGGAAGGCGCAGCCGGTTTTGATCCTGCGGCGCTGGGCGAGGCGGGCGAGGTATCGTCTGAACCCTTCGTGAGCCCGATTGGCGATTTCTATCTGACGAACCCGATCGCGCGGGCGTCAAAGACGATGGCGGAGTGCTCGGCAGCGGCGAAGGCCGCGCGCGCGACGCTGCAGGCTGCGGAGTAGGGGCGCATGACCGATTTCATCTCCGAGTTCGGACCGGTCTGGGGCACGGCGCTGGCTATTGGCCAGATCCTCGCCTTCATGATCGTGCTGCTGCTGTCGCTGGCCTTCCTGCTGCTGATGGACCGCAAGGTCTGGGCGGCGGTGCAGATGCGCAAAGGCCCCAATGTGGTCGGCGCATTCGGCCTGCTGCAGTCCTTCGCCGACTTCCTGAAATTCGTGCTGAAGGAAATCATCATTCCGGCAGGCGCGGATCGTCCGCTCTTCATCCTCGCCCCGCTGATCACCTTCACGCTCGCCTTCATCGCCTGGGCCGTGATCCCGGTCGCGCCGGGTTGGGTGATATCCGACATCAATGTCGGCATTCTCTACATCTTCGCGATTTCATCGCTCGGCGTGTACGGCATCATCATTGGTGGCTGGGCGTCGAACTCGAAATACCCCTTCCTCGGCTCGCTGCGCTCTGCCGCGCAGATGGTGTCCTATGAGGTCTCCATCGGCTTCGTGATCGTGACCATCCTCGTGATGGCCGGCACGATGAACCTCTCGGAGATCGTGGCCGCGCAGGCAGGTGGCTTCTGGAACTGGCACGTATTGTCGGCGGGCATGCTGCCCTGGCCGGTCTTCGTGATCACCATTCCGATGTTCGTGATCTTCTTCATCTCCGCGCTGGCTGAGACGAACCGCCCGCCCTTTGACCTGCCGGAAGCGGAATCCGAACTCGTCGCCGGCTATCAGGTGGAATACTCCTCCACGCCGTATCTCCTCTTCATGATCGGGGAATATCTCAACATCGTGCTGATGTGCGCGCTGATGACGGTATTGTTCCTGGGTGGCTGGCATGCGCCATTTGACGTCGCGCCGTTTACCTGGATCCCGCCGGTTTTCTGGTTCGCGCTGAAGGTGCTGTTCCTCTTCTTCATGTTCGCGATGGTGAAGGCGCTCGTGCCCCGCTACCGCTATGACCAGCTCATGCGTCTGGGCTGGAAAATTTTCCTGCCGACCTCGCTCGCCGCAGTCGCGGTGATGGGCGGTATCGTCGTGTACTCGAACGCAAGCTAGGACAATCCGATGAGCCGTATCGCCCAAACCCTGCGCGGAGCTGCCCTGATGGATTTCTGGGGCGCGTTCGGCCTTGGCATGCGCCAGCTGCTGAAGCCGAAGCCGACCGTGAACTATCCCTTCGAGAAGGGCCGTCTCAGCCCCCGTTTCCGGGGCCAGCACGCGCTTCGCCGCTACGCCAATGGCGAAGAGCGCTGCATCGCCTGCAAGCTGTGCGAGGCGGTGTGCCCGGCGCAGGCGATCACCATCGAGGCCGAACCGCGCGAAGACGGATCACGCCGCACCACGCGATACGATATCGACATGACGAAGTGCATCTATTGCGGTTTCTGTCAGGAAGCCTGCCCGGTGGATGCCATCGTGGAAGGGCCGAATTTCGAATACGCTACCGAGACACGCGAAGAACTTTTCTACGACAAGGACAAGCTTCTCGAGAACGGGGACCGCTGGGAACGTGAGATTGCCCGCAACCTCGAACTCGACGCCCGCTACCGGTAACGCTAGAAGGGCGCCCGACTCATATTAGCCCGGCCCGGAAAGCCTTTCCGGTGCCGTTCCAGACCAGACGGCCCGCGGCCTTTATTGGCCCAAGGGGGGAAAATGCTGCAGGCAGCGGCGTTCTACATTTTGGCAGGCACGGCGGTGATCTCCGCCTTCATGGTGGTGGCCGCGCGCAATCCTGTGCGCGCCGTGCTGTTCCTCATTCTGGCGTTCTTCTCCGCCGCCGGTCTCTTCGTGATGCTGGGCGCAGAGTTTCTCGCCATGCTTCTGGTCATCGTCTATGTCGGCGCGGTGGCGGTGCTGTTCCTCTTCGTCGTGATGATGCTGGATGTGGATTTTGCCGCGCTGAAGGAGGGCTTTCTCAACTATCTGCCTCTGGGCGGTGTGGTGGCGCTGGCTCTGGCCGCGATCCTTGCCCTTACCGGCATTAGCTGGGTCACGGCCGACACCGCCTCTTCGGTGCTTCAGGCGCCGATCCCGGCAGACATGAACAACCCGCAGGCGCTCGGCTCGGTCCTCTATGACCAGTACGTGCTCTTCTTCCAGCTCGCCGGTCTCATCCTCCTCGTTGCCATGATCGGCGCGATCGTGCTGACGCTGCGTCACCGTGATGGTGTGCGCCGCCAGAACATTGCCCGTCAGGTGGGCCGCCAGCGCGAGGAAGCGGTAGAGCTTGTCGACGTGAAATCAGGCGAGGGGATCGGCTAATGCTCGAGATCGGTCTGGGACATTATCTCACCCTTGCCGCGATCCTGTTCACGATCGGGGTCTTCGGGATTTTCGTGAACCGCAAGAACGTCATCATCCTCCTGATGTCGATCGAGCTCCTGCTGCTCGCGGTCAATATCAATCTGGTGGCCTTCTCGGCCCATCTTGGCGATCTCGCCGGCCAGGTCTTTGCGATGTTCATCCTGACCGTGGCCGCAGCGGAGGCCGCTGTGGGCCTTGCCATCCTCGTCGTCTTCTTCCGCAACCGCGGCGATATCGCGGTTGAGGGCGTCAATCTGATGAAGGGCTAGAGCGGCAGTCATGGCTTATATCGTCGTCCTTGGACCCCTTCTTGCCGCTATCATCGCCGGCCTGTTCCACAAACAGATCGGCACGCGGGCAAGCCAGACCATCACCACCGGCGCGGTGATCCTCGCGGCGCTGGGCTCTGCCTGGCTATTCATCGATGTTGCGATGCTCGGCAATGCGCGCACCTATCAGCTCGCGCAGTGGATGGCGGTCGGCAATTTCAACATCAGCTGGGATATCCGGCTGGACTCGCTCTCTGCCGTGATGCTGGTCGTGATCACCAGCGTGTCCGCGCTCGTGCATGTCTATTCCTGGGGCTATATGGCCGAGGATCCGCACCGTTCGCGCTTCTTCGCCTATCTCTCGCTTTTCACCTTCGCCATGCTCTCGCTGGTGACGGCGGACAACTTCCTGCAGATGTTCTTCGGCTGGGAAGGCGTGGGCCTCGCCTCCTATCTGCTGATCGGCTTCTGGTACAAGAAGAAGTCGGCCAATGACGCGGCCATCAAGGCGTTCGTGACGAACCGTGTCGGCGATTTCGGCCTCGCGCTCGGCGTGATGGCGGTGTTTGCCGTGTTCGGCTCGCTGAGCTTCGATGACGTGTTTGCGCAGGTGCAGGATGGCACGGCCCAGACCCTCACCATTTTTGGCATGGAGTTCATGGCGCTCGAGCTGATCGCCTTCCTCCTCTTCATCGGCGCGATGGGCAAGTCGGCGCAGTTCTTCCTGCATGTCTGGCTTCCCGATGCGATGGAAGGCCCGACGCCGGTTTCCGCGCTCATCCATGCCGCGACCATGGTGACAGCAGGCGTGTTCCTGGTGTGCCGCTGCTACCCGATCTACGAGCTGGCACCGAACACCTCGGCCATCATCACCTTTATCGGGGCTACGACCGCACTCTTTGCCGCGACCGTTGGCCTTGCGCAGAACGATATCAAGCGCGTGATCGCGTATTCGACCTGCTCGCAGCTCGGCTACATGTTCTTCGCAGCGGGCCTCGGGCTCTATTCGGCCGCGATGTTCCACCTCTTCACGCACGCCTTCTTCAAGGCGCTGCTCTTCCTCGGCGCGGGCTCAGTCATTCACGGCCTGCATCACGAGCAGGACATGCGCAATATGGGCGGCATCTACAAGCTCCTGCCTGTGACCTGGATCATGATGCTGATCGGCACGCTGGCGCT
>CAZCEG010000212.1:0-4759 GCA_964497275.1 uncultured Oceanicaulis sp. | reverse complement strand
TCAATCGCCGGAATGATGGTGCCAGCGCGCCTGAAGCCGTCGACAGCCAGAGCTAGGAATACCGGCCATGGCCAAGAAAACAGTCATTGTGCGTCAGACGGGCAGCCATATCCGCCGCCCGAAAGACCAGCTGCAGACCCTGACGGGGCTTGGCCTCGGCCGGATCGGCAAACAGCGCGAGCTTGAAGATACGCCGTCCGTGCGCGGCATGATCGCCAAGGTCGCCCACCTTGTGGAAATCGTCGAGGAGCGCGGCTAAAAGCCGTTTTTGCTTCTTGGAAGGAGAATAGTCATGCGTCTGAACGAACTGCGGGATAATCCCGGCGCGGTGAAAGAACGTACCCGCGTGGGCCGCGGCATCGGCTCGGGCAAGGGCAAGACCGGCGGCCGTGGCGTGAAAGGTCAAAAATCGCGCTCTGGCGTTGCCATCAAGGGCTTTGAGGGCGGCCAGATGCCGCTTCACCAGCGCCTGCCCAAGCGCGGCTTCACCAAGCCGAACCGTGCGCACTTTGCCGAAGTGACGCTTGGCCGCCTGCAAAAGGCGGTTGATGCCGGCAAGCTGGACGCCAAGGCAACGATCGACGCCAAGGCGCTGATCGCGGCCGGTGTGATCCGCCGGGCCAAGGCTGGTGTGCGCGTGATCGGCGGCGGTGACTTCAAGGCGAAGCTCACCCTCGACGTGGCTGGCGCTTCCAAGCCCGCCATTGCCGCCATCGAGAAGGCTGGCGGGTCGATCACCCTTCCGGCCCCGAAAGACAGCGAAGCCTGATGCGGTTTTACGGACGGCTCCCCACATGGGTTGAGCCGTCCGAACCCGTCCTGACCCCGCCGGGGCCGCAAGGGAGCTAGATCCGTACATGGCATCTGCCGCAGAACAACTGGCCGCAAACCTGAACTTTGGTGCGTTCGCCCGCGCCAAGGAGCTTCAGAAGCGCCTGCTCTTCACCCTCTTTGTCCTGATCATCTATCGCCTGGGGACCTACATCCCCATGCCGGGTGTGGACCCCGAAGTGTTTGCCACGACGTTCCAGCAGCAGCAGCAAGGCATTCTGGGCGTCTTCAACATGTTCTCCGGCGGCGCCGTTGAGCGTATGGCGATCTTCGCGCTCAACGTGATGCCCTACATCTCGGCCTCCATCATCATGCAGCTCATGGCGGCCACCGTGCCGAGCCTTGAGCGGCTGAAGAAGGAAGGCGGCGAGCAGGGCCGCAAGCAGATCAACCAGTATTCGCGCTACCTCACGGTCGTGCTCGCTGCTCTGCAGGCCTTTGCCATCGCCATGTCGATGGAAAATCCCGATCCGAACGGCGCCACGATCGCGCTTGATCCCGGCTGGTTCTTCCGCATCACGGCCGTTGTATCGCTTGTAGGCGGCACGATGATGCTGCTGTGGCTGGGTGAGCAGATCACGGCGCGCGGCGTTGGCAATGGTATCTCGCTCATCATTTTCGCCGGTATCATCGCGGAAATGCCGCGTGCGCTCTTCCAGACGCTGGAGCAGGGCCGGACGGGCAATCTCGATGCAGCCCTGATCATCGCCATGATCCTTGGCATTATCGCGGTGCTGGTCTTCGTGGTGTTCATGGAACGCTCACAGCGCCGCCTGCTGGTGCAATATCCCAAGCGTCAGGTTGGCAATCGCATGACGGGCGGGGAATCGAGCTTCCTGCCGCTCAAGCTGAACACGGCAGGCGTGATCCCGGCGATCTTTGCCTCCTCGCTCCTGCTTCTGCCGGCAACGCTGGCTGGCTTCTCTGCCAACTCCGGGCCGGCATGGCTTCAGACCATGACCGCGCTTCTCGGGCCGGGTCAGCCGCTCTTCATCGTCTTCTACGCGTCGATGATCGTGTTCTTCACCTTCTTCTACACCTCCATCGTCTTCAATCCGGAAGACACGGCGGACAATCTGAAGAAGTATGGCGGCTTCCTGCCGGGCATCCGTCCTGGCAAGCGCACCGCGGAGTATCTCGACTATGTGCTCTCGCGCCTGACGGTCATTGGCGCTGCCTATCTCGCTTTCGTCTGCGTGCTGCCCGAAGTGCTGCGGGCCGAGTACAATATCCCGTTCTATATCGGCGGTACGGCGCTTCTCATCGTGGTGTCGGTGACGCTCGATACGGTCGGCCAGATCCAGTCCCACCTGCTGGCGCACCAGTATGAGGGCCTGATCAAGAAGACCAAGCTGCGGGGCCGCAAGCGATGAATATCATCCTGTTCGGGCCTCCGGGCGCAGGCAAGGGCACCCAGTCCAAGCGTCTCGTAGCGCAACGCGGCTGGGTACAGCTTTCAACCGGCGACATGCTGCGCGATGCGCGCAAGGCCGGGACCGAACTGGGTAATCGCGTGGCAGGGATCATGGATCGCGGCGAGCTCGTTTCCGACGAGATCGTGATCGCCCTGATCGAGGAACGCCTGCCGGAGGCTGAAGCGGCTGGCGGTGCGATCTTTGACGGGTTTCCGCGCACCGTTCCGCAGGCAGAAGCGCTTGATGCGCTGCTCGCGGGCCGCAAGTCGCAGATCGACCGCGTCATTCGCCTGACGGTGAATGAGGCCGAGCTGGTCCAGCGGGTAGAAAAGCGCGCCGCAGAAGAAGGCCGCGCTGACGACACGGTGGAGGCCTTCAAGGTTCGCCTGCAGGCCTACAATAAACAGACCGCGCCGCTCATTCCTTTCTATACCGGCCAGAACAAGCTGGTCGAAGTGGACGGGATGGGCGCGATGGATGAAGTTTCGGCGCGCATTGCCCGCGCGCTGGATGCCTAAGGCCTCGCCTGCAGGTCCGGTTTTCGGATTTGCATGTCAGGCTTGTGAGTTTTGTGAGGTGACGGCGCTCAAGCCCGGTTGACGGGTGGGGCTTCGTCACTATAAGAAGCGCCCTTCGCTCTGAGGGGCCGTCCACGAGGCACGGCGCGCACGTAGGTGCCGCGCCCTTATCGTGTCGGCTCTTTTCGCGAGCGGCACATGGAACAAGGAGTAGGGTTGTGGCCCGCATAGCAGGCGTCAACATTCCGACGAACAAGCGCGTTGAAATCGCGCTTCGCTATATTCACGGTATCGGCCCGGCCATGGCGCGGGAGATCTGTGAGAAGGTAGGCATCGCATCTGAAAAGCGGGTTAACCAGCTGACAGATGCCGAAGTGCTGCAGATCCGCGAGACCATTGATGCGGGCTATCTGGTGGAGGGTGACCTTCGCCGGGAGACGGCCGTCAATGTGAAGCGCCTGATGGATCTGGGCTGCTATCGCGGCCTGCGCCACCGTCGCGGTCTGCCCGTTCGCGGCCAGCGCACCCACACCAATGCCCGTACCCGCAAGGGTCCAGCCAAGCCGATTGCCGGCAAGAAGAAGTAAGGACCAGGCGCGATGGCCAAGGAACCGACACGCGTGCGCCGCCGGGAGCGCAAGAACATCACCTCCGGCGTGGCGCATGTAAATGCGAGCTTCAACAACACCATGATCACCATCTCGGACGCGCAGGGAAACACGATTTCCTGGTCGTCGGCCGGCACGATGGGCTTCAAGGGCTCGCGCAAGTCTACCCCTTATGCGGCTCAGATCGCCGCCGAGGACGCTGGCCGCAAGGCGCAGGAGCACGGCATGAAGACCCTCGAGGTCAAGGTGTCGGGCCCGGGTTCGGGGCGCGAATCGGCGCTGCGCGCGCTGCAGTCGGTCGGGTTCACGATCACGACGATTCATGACGTGACGCCGATCCCGCACAATGGCTGCCGCCCGCCGAAGCGCCGCCGCGTGTAAGAATTGACGAGGAGCCGGGGCGACGGTCCCGGCTCATCGAGATGTTTCATTTTCGCGCGCCGGTCACAACCCAGATGGGTCTGTTGGCAGGCGCGCCGTTCGCTTGAAGGGAAGTTCCGTGATCGAGAAGAACTGGCAGGAGCTTATCCGTCCCATGAAGCCGGTCGTGCAGGCCGGCCATGATGCGTCGCGTCATGCCAAGATCGTGGCTGAGCCGCTGGAGCGTGGCTTCGGCATGACGCTCGGCAATGCGCTGCGCCGTGTACTGCTGTCCTCGCTGCAGGGTGCGGCCATCACCGCAGTGCAGATCGACGGCGTGGTGCACGAGTTCTCCTCCATCCCTGGCGTTCGCGAGGACGTCACCGATATCGTGCTGAACCTGAAACAGGTTGCCCTGCGCATGCATGGCGAAGGTCCGCGCCGTGTGGTCCTGCGCAAGAGCGGCCCGGGCGAAGTGACGGCCGGCGATATCGAGGAAACCGCTGATATCGAAGTCATCAACCCCGATCACGTGATCTGCACGCTGGATGAGGGCGCGAGCCTGCGCTTCGTGCTCACGGTGAACACGGGCAAGGGCTATGTCCCTGCTGACCGCAACCGTCCGGAAGATGCGCCGATCGGCTATATCGCGATTGATGCGCTCTACAGCCCGGTCAAGCGCGTCGCCTACCGGGTGGAAAACACCCGCGAAGGCCAGGTGCTCGACTATGACAAGCTCATTCTCGACATCGAGACCAATGGTGCTGTGACGCCTGAGGATTCGGTTGCCTACGCCGCCCGTATCCTGCAGGACCAGTTCCAGATCTTCGTCAATTTCGAAGAGCCCTCCGAAGCGCGCGGTCCGGAAGACGATACCCCGTCGCTGGACTTCAACCCGGCCCTCCTGAAGAAGGTCGACGAGCTGGAGCTGTCGGTGCGTTCGGCGAACTGCCTGAAGAACGACAATATCGTGTATATCGGCGAACTGATCCAGAAGTCCGAGGCGGAAATGCTCCGCACCCCGAAC
>CAZCEG010000211.1:0-4771 GCA_964497275.1 uncultured Oceanicaulis sp. | reverse complement strand
ATGACGCCTCATCCGCGCCAATTATTACACCGCCCTGCTGGAAAATGACGACTACACGCCGATCCGGCCGCTGGTCGACTGGCTGGACTATAACGGCTTCCACGTCGTCACCAAGGCGGCGCGCGAATACGCCGACGAGAATGGCCGCCGCCGCATCAAGGGCGACATGGATGTCGAGATCGCCGTCGATATCGTGGAATCCGCCAGCTATCTCGATCACATCATCCTGTTCTCCGGCGATGGCGATTTCCGCAAGGCGGTCGACAGCGTGCAGCGTAAGGGCGTGCGGGTATCGGTCGTCTCCACCCTCAGATCACAGCCCCCCATGATCGCGGATGATCTGCGCAGGCAGGCCGACAGCTTCATCGAGCTGACCGAGCTAGCACGTCTGGTCGGCCGTGAGCGCCGTCCGCGCGAAGACTTCACCCCTGCGGCCAGTGAAGATGACGAGGATTAAGCCGGGACAGGCAGAGCCAGCGCCCGGCTGCCCGCTCTGCCCCCGCCTTGTCGCCTATCGTGAAGAGAATGCCCGGCAGGAACCAGACTGGTTCAATGGCGCCGTGCCGTCCTTCGGGGATGATCAGGCGCGCCTGCTTATCGTGGGGCTTGCACCCGGCCGCACAGGTGCCAACCGCACCGCCCGGCCCTTCACGGGCGACTGGGCTGGTGACCTGCTCTACGCGACGCTCGACAGGTTCGGCTTCTCGCACGGCACCTACCGCGCCGATCCCGGCGACGGTCTGAGCTTGCATGACGCCATGATCACCAATGCCGTGCGCTGCGCCCCGCCGCAGAACAAGCCGGTGGGTGAAGAGATGGCCAATTGCCGCCCTTTCCTCGCCGCCCGCATCGCGGCCTTGCCGAAGCTGAAAGTGATGATCGCTCTGGGGCGGATCGCGCACGAGAACACGCTAAGGGCTCTGGGCGTCAGGCCCGCAGCCTACACCTTCGCGCACGGTGCGGAGCATGAGGTGGAGGGCCCGCAAGGCCCGCTCACCCTGATCGATAGCTATCACTGCTCCCGCTACAACACGAATACGGGACGGCTCACCGAGCCCATGTTCCACACCGTGTTCGAAAAGGCGAAGGCACTGCTTTAACAATGTGACAATCAAACGATTGTCATGGCCCGTTTCATCCGAGCCACCCATGCCTGAGAGTTCCCTGCTGATCGTTCGTTGCAGGCATGGGTCACCCGCCGGAAGCGGGTGATGACAGGGTATCGCTACCCGAAATCCTTCATCAGGCGCGCCTTGGAGCGGTTCCACTCGCGTTCCTTGATGGTTTCGCGCTTGTCGACCGTCTTCTTGCCCTTGGCGAGACCGATCAGGAGCTTGGCCAGCCCGCGATCATTGAAATAGAGCCGCAAGGGGATGATCGTGCGGCCATCACGTTGCACCGCGCCTGCTAGCTGGCCGATCTGCTTTCTGTGCAGCAGCAGTTTACGGTGACGGCGCGGCTCGTGATTGAAGCGATTGCCGCCCTCATAGGGAGGAAAGTCGGCATTGATGAGATAGAGCGCGCCATCGCGCTCCACGCTCACATAGGCCTCCGCGATATTCGCCCGGCCCTGACGCAGGGATTTCACTTCCGTGCCGACCAGCTGCAGGCCAGCCTCGAGCGTATCCTCGATCTCGTAATCGAAGCGCGCCCGCCGGTTGACGGCAATGAGGCCCTGGCCGTCATCCTTGCTCATATCAGGCCGAGCCCCTTCATTGCGTCGCGTACCCGGGTCTTCACCACGTCCGGGCATTCGATCAGCGGCAGGCGCACTTCGGTCGAGGCAAGGCCGAGCAGAGAGGCAGCATACTTCACCGGCGCCGGGCTCGGCGCGGAGAAGAGCGCATCGTGGAGCGGTATCAGCCTGTCCATCAGCTCGCGCGCTTCTTCCCATCGCCCTTCAAGGCTGGCGTTCTGGAACTGGGCACACAGAGCAGGCGCGATATTCGAGGTGACGGAGATCACACCATGCCCGCCATGGGCGTTATAGCCTAGCGCGCTCGCATCCTCGCCAGAGAGCTGGATGAAATCATGGCCGATCAGATTGCGGTGGCGCGTGACGCGTTCCACCTCGCCAGTTGCGTCTTTCACACCGATCACGTTCGGGTGCGAGGCGATGCGCGCCATCGTCTCCACCGAAATGTCCACGATGGATCGGCCCGGAATGTTGTAGACGAAGATGGGCAGGTCCACCGCGTCGGCAATCGCGTGATAGTGCGCCACCAGCCCGTCCTGGGACGGCTTGTTATAGTACGGTGCCACCACGAGGCCCGCGTCTGCGCCGACACTTTTCGCAAACTTGTGCAGGGCGATCGCCTCGATCGTGTTGTTCGATCCCGTGCCCGCCATGACCGGCACGCGCCCCGCAGCGGTCTCTACCGTGATCTCGATCACCCGGCGGTGCTCTTCATGGCTCATCGTGGGCGACTCGCCTGTCGTGCCCGCCGGCACCAGACCATGCGTGCCGCTCTCGATCTGGTGCTCGATCACCGCCTTGAGCGCAGCTTCGTCCAGCTTTCCGGAGCTGAAGGGCGTGATGAGGGCTGTGAAGGAACCGCGGAACATGATTTGCATGGCCTTTTAGGAGATCAGAAAGGGCGCGGACCATATCGATTGCGCTGGCAGCCGCCAAGCACCTGCAATCACTGTGGACAGCGCGCTGCTCTTGATGGACGCTACCCACCTGCCTGCCGCCAGAAGGTCTGACACCCCATGCTGCTTCGCGCCGCTGTTATCGCCTTGAGCACCCTCATGCTTGCGGCCCATGCCCACGCGTCTGTTCCGGTGCCGCGGGTAAAACCGCCCATGCCGAACCACTCGGTTATCCTGAACGATGCCGATTTTGCCCTGCTGCGCCGGGGGCTGCGCGCCGCCGATGCGGACGACTGGACCTTCGTGCGCGAGGCACGGTTTGATCTCACCCATCCGGTAGCGCGCAACCTGCTGCTCTGGCGGCTGGCGACCTCGGATGCCCGCGCGCTCTTCTCCGAACTGAACATGGCGCTGGAGGAGCTGGACGGGTGGCCGCGCGAAGCCGCCATCCAGCGCGAGGCTGAATGGAAGCTCGCCGAGGCAGGCATGGGGCCTGATCTTGTCGCTAGCTGGTTTTCCCGCCGCGAACCCCTGACCGGTGAGGGCCGCATCGCATGGGGCGAAGCGTTGATGGCGCTCGGCCGCCGCGATGAAGGCATAGAGCAGATCCGTGAAGCTTGGCGCACGCAGTCCTTGCGCCAGACCTATCAGAGCCAGGTGCTGCGCGCCCATGGCAGTGTTCTCACCTCTGAGGACCATGCAGAGCGCGTCGACTTCCTGCTGTGGGCAGGTCAGCGCAGCCTTGCCAGCGCCCTGCTCCCGCAGCTGAGCGCAGGCGAACGCCAGCTGGCCGATGCCCGTATCCGCCTGGCTGCGCGCAGCTCTGGCGTTGATGGCGCGGTCAATGCCGTGCCTGCGAGCCTCTCCAGCAATCCAGGCCTGATCTTCGAACGGTCCCGCTGGCGCCGCCGCGCAGGCAACACGTCAGGCGCGCTGGAGCTCGCCCTGGACCTGCCCGATGGCTACCACAACACCACGGCGCTGGAGGCGATGTGGAGCGAGCGAAAGCTGATCATCCTTGATCTGATGCGCTCTGGCGATCACGCGACCGCCTACCGGCTTGCCGCCGCCAACGGCATGAGCGAAGGCGTGGCGTTTGCCGATGCCGAGTTTCTCGCAGGCTGGCTGGCGCTTGTTTATCTGAACCAGCCCGAAGATGCCCTCGCCCACTTCAACCGGCTGGAAGCAGGCGTCAGGACGCCTGTGTCCCTCTCGCGTGCTAAATACTGGCAGGGCAGAGCGGCTGAAGCCGCGGGCAATGCCCCGCTCGCCCGCGACCGGTTTACGGCTGCTGCAGAGCACGTCACCACCTATTACGGCCAGCTGGCCATTCTGGCACTGGGGCCAGACGCGGCCGAGCTCGACCTGCCGCCTGATCCCGTTATTACCGATGCTGACCGCGCAGCCTTTGACGAGCGCGAGCTGGTGCAGGCTCTGCGTATCCTTGGCGAGCTGAGCCAGGACTTCCTGTTCCGCACCTTCGCCACGCACCTCGAAGGCCGGATGGAAACGCCGGTCGAGCAGGCCATGCTGGCGGATATCTCGCTGGATTATCTGCGCCTGCGCCAGTCCGTGCGCGCTGCCAAGGCTGGCCGGATGCAGGGCATGATCCTCGCCGAGCGTGCCTATCCCGTCATCGACGTGCCAACCGACGCGCCGGTCATGGCAGACCCTGCCCTCACCCTCTCCGTCATCCGGCAGGAGACCGAGTTCGAGGCCAGAGCGGTCAGCGGCGCCGGCGCGCGCGGCATCATGCAGATGATGCCGGCCACCGCACGCCAGACAGCCCGCCAGCTTGGCATGCCCTATGATTTCGAATGGCTGACCGATGATCCGGACTACAATATGCGCCTCGGCATGGCCCACCTTCAGGAGGTGGTCGACAATTATGACGGCTCGCTGGTCATGGCGCTGGCGGCCTATAATGCGGGCGGTGCGCGGGTGCGCCGCTGGGTGCAGGATTATGGCGATCCGCGCTATGGCGCGATTGATCCGATCGACTGGGTGGAAAACATCCCGTTTGCCGAGACCCGCAACTATGTGCAGCGCGTGATCGAGAATTTGCAGGTCTACCGCTCGCGCCGGGCAGGTCACACGGCAGTGCCGCTAGGCATTGAACGCGACATGGTGGGCGCTGGCGCGGGCCTGCGCCGTATCCTGCCCCACCTCTCCGAAGAGC
>CAZCEG010000210.1:0-4791 GCA_964497275.1 uncultured Oceanicaulis sp. | reverse complement strand
CCTCGGCAAAGAAGACCTCGCGGTCATTGTCAAACCGGCCTTCAAACCATTCCAGCATCAAGGCCATATCCGCTTCCAGCACCGCCTGGGCTGAAGCATTGTCCGCAATGGTGTGGGAGTGAGGCACTTGGCCGGCGGCAAGCCCGCCCCCTGCCAAGGACACAACCGTGGCCAGCCACATCTTTAGCGCCATCATGGAATCTTCTCCGCTGGCTGGACTACCAAAGAGAACGGCCGGACAGCGTGTGCTGCCCGGCCTGTTCCCGTCCCCCGGCCTGTTGGCCGTATTAGAAGCGGTAACGCGCTTCGATGCCGTAGCTTGCGCCCCGGCGCAGCGTGCCGAAGAAGGCGCGCGGTGCGCCCCGCGCGGCATTCGTCGGTGCCGTATTGGGCGAGAAGCCCGTGCTGAGATACGGCGTCTGCAGCCAGCGCGTGGCCATCACGATAGAGTCCTCGTCGAGGATGTTCCGGCCATAGGCCATGATGGTCCAGTTCTCGGTCTCGATACCCATCTGGGCGCCCAGAAGACCGGCAGCGCCCGTTTCGGCCAGGTTGTGAACCTGGACGAATTTCGATGACTCATAGGTGTAGTCACCGCGCAGGAACCATTCCAGCATGCCGGAAGACCCGACCGGAGCGCGCAGTTCGGCGTTCATGGAGAACTGGTGCTCCGAGGTCAGCGGTATCCGATTGCCCGCGATGGAACAATCGCCCGTCTGGCCGAAGAACTGCGTACCCGTACCGGGCGCCGTCGAGTTGCCAGCGATCACGCCGCCGCCCGAGGTGAGCTCCCACTGCGAATCGTCGCAGCCTTCCGTGAACTCAGGGCGCGTCCAGGCGTAAGTGGCACCAATGGACAGATAATCGCTCAGCCGGTGACGATACTCCAGCTCAAGGCCAAGGATTTCCGCCGATCCCTGATTGGTAGCGACGGAGTTGAGCGCGCCGGTAGCATTGGCTACCGCCGTGGTCAGCTGAACATCGGTGGCATCGATGTAATAGGCCGAACCCGCGAAATAGGCGTCACCGCCGAACAGGAAGCGCTTGATGCCAAGCTCGAAATTGTCCGAGGTCTCCTGATCATAGGTCGGCAGGTTGACGCTGGCGCCCACCGAGCCGTTCTGGCCGCCCGGCTTCACGCCGCGGGCATAGACCGCAAAGATCGTGGTGTCGGGGCTGACGTTCCAGTTGACCGTCAGGCGCGGGGTGAAGTTGTTGAACGTGTCGGAGCGGCTGAACTGCGTCGTCGCGCTGAGCCCGTCGACCGTCGACTTCTCTTCCTCGGCATACCGGCCTTCGAGGGTGACCGTCAGATTGTCGGTCAGATCAAACTCGAGAAGGCCGAAGATCGCCTGGTTGGTGGTGGTCAGGATGTTGGACGGGTTGCCGCTCGGATTGGAGAAGGTAATGGTGAAACCATCCACCGTCTGATCGTAGTAATAGACACCGGCCATCCAGCGGAAGCGGCGATCGAGCGGCGACGCCAGACGGGCCTCGAAGGAATAGTCTTCCACGAGGTTACGCGTCGTATTGGCGAAGAACGCACCGGTATTGGACATTCCGACCGGTTGCAGCACGAAGTTGACCGCAGAGTGGTCGGAGTCCGAACCGAACCGGCGCTCTTCATCGCGGTAGCCGCCTGACAGGGTGAGCGTATAGCCCGAACCGCCAATATCCCAGTTCATGATGCCCGACAGCAGCAGCGTCTCGTTGGTCACGCCGTCAAACGGGGTGCCATCCGCCGTGGAATAAAGCTGGAAGGGCAGGAACGGATTGAGCGCATTGGCCGGCACACCCGGGATCGGCACTGGCTGGCCCGGACGCGCCGGACCGGTGTTCAGCGCGACGGGCGCGGGGCGGATCACGCCGCAATAGTACTGGTTGCTGTTATTGCTGCCAGAGCGCGACCAGTAGTTCAGCGAGCGATAGCCCGGTGCGCAGTTATTGGCGGCAGCGGGCTGAAGGAAGAGCGGCAGGGTGCCGTCTACGGAGTCCGAATACTGGGCGCGCACCCGGAAATTGACATTGTCGGTCGGGCGGAAATCGAGCAGACCCGAGAACGAGGTGGTGGACTGTGAACCCACAGTGTCACCTGTGACCTGGTTGGTCCATTCGCCGTCATAATTGTAGTCACGCAGCGAGAAGCGGAAGCCGGCGCGGTCACCCAGCGGCCCGGAAATGCCACCGGCAATCTCATGCTCGCCATAGCTGCCATAACGGCCACGCAAGCTACCCTGATAGGTCTCTGTGCTGCCGCGCGTGATGAAGTTGATCGCACCGGCATAGGTATTCCGGCCGTAGAGCGCGCTTTGCGGACCCCGGATCACTTCGACACGCTGAAGATCGTTCGGGTCAAGGTTCTGGATGGAACCGGGATAGTAGACCCCGTCCACGAAATAGGCGGTGCCGGATTCAACACCGAACTGCACACCGGCCAGCACGTTGGCCTGGCCCCGGATAACCGGGCGCTCGGAGGTGCGGCCGAAGGCGGCCGAGAAGGACAGGCCCGGCGTGAAGCGGGCGACATCGTCTACCGACTGCAGGCCGAGGTTCAAGATGTCGGCTTCGCCGAATGCCGTCACTGCCACGGGCGCGTCGAGAATGGTTTCCTCGCGCCGGCGGGCCGTCACCGTGATGATGTCGCGGGCATTGCCCTCGCTGGCTTCAGTGTCAGCCTGACGCGCAAAGCCCGCGCCACTGGCGAGCGCGGTCATGGCAAGCGCCGCCGCCGTGCTCATGAGAATTGTCTTTTTCACTGTGTCTCTCCCCTGTTGACCCGGCCCGTCGGTCCGGTCGACCCGCTGGATTCGCAACTCGGTCGGTATATTGATATATCTTTTGAAGCGATGCGTCAGGCGTTATTCGGGATCCTGTCGGAAGACGCTGCGAAGTGTTGCAATTCGGTGACAAACTCCGCAGCGCCTTGCCAGTCAGGTCAGTTGCCGCGTGCCGGGGCCTCGATCTCGCCGCGGGCTACCCCGAGGAAATAGGACCAGCTCGTCACGTTCGGACGCGTGTCATCAAGCGGCGGAGCCTGATTGTATTCAGGATAGTTCCGCTCGATCTCGGCGCGGAAGAAGTCCGGCAGATCGTCATAGCCACCCGCCAGCTTGCGGCCAGCCGTCGAGAAATAGATCACACCCTCGCGGCCCTGCATCCGCATCCAGGGCAGCCAGTCGGACATGCGCACCCAGCCCACCCAGACATCGGCCGTCGTGGTCTCGGGGTCGAGCAGGTCTGCGTCATTACCGAAAAAGTTGAACATCTCGGTTGCATGATAGGTGCCGCCGATCTCGCGCTGGAATTCGCTGGCCAGCGGGTTGGAATAGAAAAGCGGAACGGTATTGGTGAACCACCAGCCGCCATCGGTGGACTGGCCGTTCCAGCGCATCGGCCCGCGCGGTCCGTTGACGTAGCCGGTGAAGTTCACCGGGTCGTTGGCAACATGCAGGACTTCCACTGTCTCGCCGCTCCACGGATTATCCCAGGTGGAGAGGATCTCGTTGGTCTCCGGGTCCAGATAGAGCAGGATCTCGCGCGATACGAGCCGGTAGCCGGCCCCGTACTCGGGATGGGTTGTCGCAACGCACGCGCGGATATTCATCCCCTCCACACGGAAGAGGCGCCGATCGGCTTCACCCTGGCGGCGCGAGAACGCATAGCCGTTCCAGTAATAGACCGCAGGCTCACCATCGACGGTGGAGCACTGGATCTTGCGGTTCATCTGCATGACGTGCTCGGGATTGTCGAAGCTGAGCTGGTCCTGCGCCAGCGCGGCACTGCCCGTCATCAACGCGCAGGCGGCTGCGAGTATGGTTTTCATTGGTCTCTCCCCTTAATGTCCGGCTGGACGGTTATAAATGATATATCATTTCAAATTTCGGGGCGGGGCAAGCCCTTTTCGCGCATCGCGCACGTTAACAATCCGATAACCACGCTCCTTAACGCCGCCATAAATCCTCATCGGGTAGGGTTGCGCCCAAAGTTCACCGGTCAGGCGAAGCATCCGGAGCGACCCTCATGGCCAAGGCCGTCTTCCACAAGCATCAGCGCGTCTTCGTGCACCCGGTCGGCACCTGGGCGCTGGTTGAGAAGGTAAAGCCGCAATGGGTCCGCGATGTCGAGGAGCCGGTAAAGGTCTTCTATGATTGCGGGCTGGGGCGTGACTTCCAGACGCATGAACTGTCGGTGGAGGATACAGGCGCCGACCAGCCAGGCACCAACTGGCGGGTATTGCGCGCAGCCAACAAATGGCAGACGCCCGAGGAATGTGCGCATCACCCCTTCCCCGGTACTTATCCCGTCGTTGTCACCGATGTGCAGAACTGGGGCGGCTGGAGGACGCCGGGAGCCGAATATGACCGTGACCCGCAGAAGATCGAGACGCAGGCGCGCCTGATCGCGCAAGCCCCGCGCCTTCTGGCGCTGGCAGAAGCGTTCGCGCGGGCCGTCGCAGACAATCCCGAATGCGGTCCGGAACTCGTGCGGCTGGCCCGGGAGGCGGGAGATACCGTCAAGACGGTGCGGGCAAAACCCGGCGATCTCGGCCAGGGCGCACGCGATCAGCTGCACGCCGCAGAATAGGCCCCACGGGCGCTGGACTGGAGCGGTTAAGGACAACTACTCTGGCAGGCGATGATTCGAGCTCGTCAAGCCAAGGGCGCCGGTTCCCGGCGTCAGCCTGACCGGCTGGCTGCCAACGGGCAGACCGCCGGACGAGGCCGCTTGTCCGCACTTGTGCTGTTCGCGCTCATCGCGTTTGCCGCCGTGTTCGGCGCTGTCATCTGGGCC
>CAZCEG010000209.1:0-4793 GCA_964497275.1 uncultured Oceanicaulis sp. | reverse complement strand
GCACGGCCGCGCGGCCAATCGTGTTGGTGTCTGCCCCGAACCAGATGAAGCGGGTTTCAGGATCAAAGACCATGTGGCGCACCGTGCCGCCGCCGGAGGGCACTTCGACCGGCGTGGTGAAGGTCTCGGTTTGCGGGTCAAAGCCGACAAACAGGTTGGGCTGCGGGCCGGTCTCCACGAACCAGAGCAGGCCGTTATCGTCGCTTGCCATGGCGTAGGGGCGAGAACCGCTGCCCGATGGCGTCTGCCATTCGGTGATCTCTTCGCTCGCCGGGTCATAGCGGCCGATATACCCGTCCGCGTAATCGACATACCAGACCGTGCCATCGCCCGGCAGGGCCATGCGGCGGGGCCGTGTGGTCTCGCGTGGCAGGTCGATCTCGCGCACCTCGCCATCCACGATCGTGGCCAGCCGGTTGGTGCCGAACAGCACCGCCCAGGGCTGGTCATTATCATCGACCATGATGCCATAGGGGCGCGAACCGCGGCGCTCCACATCCCACAGCGTGATCTCGCGGGTCTGACGGTCCATGAAACCGATCTGGTTGGCGCCCTGCAGGGTGAACCAGAGATTGCCGGCTGAATCGAAGTCCATTGTGTGGACATCGCGCGGGCCATCACCGGGTATCTCGATGATCTCGATCTCGCGCGTCTCCGGATCGACAAAGCCGATATGGCCAACGCGGTTGCCCGCATACCAGGCGCCTTGCGTGTCCGCGATCACGGTGTGCGGGCCAGCGCCGTCCACCAGATCGGTGCGGGTGAACTCGCCGGTTTCAGGATCAAGCGTGGCCACATAGTGCGCGCGCTGGCCGACAAACCAGATCGTGCCGTCCGGGGCGACATAAGGGTCGCGCGGGCGGCTTTCCTCGTAAGGAACCGTCCATTCGCGGATGTCGACGCTCGCGCCGTGGTTTTCCTGTGCCAGAACCGCTGGGCTCGCCGACAGGGCGAGAGCGGCGCTCAACGCAAGCGATTGCATGAGGTGTGTCATCAGAAAATCCTCCCTCTGTGTTTTCATACTAGTATTTAGCCTAGCGCACAGGGGCGGTTCCTGCAGGGCAGCACTGTTCACGCCTTCGTGAGGCGCGCCTTCAATGAAAATCGCGGCTTTTGGGAATGACGCGTACGTCGCGCGGATGGCGGGCGTGTGAGCTGTCTTGTGTGAAGGGCGTGCGTGGCGGCGGGCCGCGCCGCGCCATCACGGGCCTTCGCACCTCGTCTACCGGGGCCATTGCGCCGTCCAGCATTTTGCGCTGGGCATCCTCGCTCAGGTAAAGCAGATCGCCGGAGCGGTCTTCCAGCCTTTCCGCGATGATGTGGGTGACATTATCGCCCGTCTGCACCCGGCCGGTTACGGCGAGGATACGCGCGCCCATCACGACCGGGCGGAAAAGCTCTGCCACCTTCTTCCAGACGATGAGGTTGGCGATGCCGGTCTCGTCCTCGATGGTGATGAAGAGCACGCCCTTGGCGGTGCCGGGTTTCTGGCGCACCAGCACCAGCCCGCCTGTGCGCACCCTGCGGCCCGTTGGCGTGGCGCAGGCCTCCTGGGTCGTCGCGAGGCGTTCCTCGCGCCAGAGGCCCCTTAAAAGCGTCATGGGATGGCTTTTGAGCGACAGGCGGAGGGTCTGGTAGTCCTGCACGACATGTTCAGACAGCGGCATTTGCGGCAGCTCTGTGCGGGTCTTCTCCACCCCATCACCCGCCAGCGCCAGCAGCGGGGCGGGGGCCTCGGCCGTCTCGCCGCGTATCGCCCACAGCGCCTCGCGCCGGGAGAGGTTCAGCGAGGTGAAGGCATCGGCGCTGGCAAGCTTTTCCAGCGTCGCGCGCGGCAGGCGCGTGCGCGCGCGCAGGTCTGCAGGGCTGGCATAGCCAGCACCGCGCAGGGCCGTCAGCCGTGCCATCTCCTCTTCCTTCAGGCCATCAATCTGGCGAAGCCCCAGACGCAGCGCGAAGGGCCATCTGCCCCCTTCTTTTGCGGGCTCCAGCGTGTTGTCCCAGTGCGAATGGTTCACGTCGGCGGAGCGCACCTCCACGCCGTGCTCCCTTGCATCGCGCACGATCTGGGCAGGCGCATAAAAGCCCATGGGCTGGGAATTGAGCAGGGCCGCGGCAAATACCTCCGGATGGTGGCATTTGATCCATGAGGAGACACAGACCAAGAGCGCAAACGAGGCGGCATGGCTTTCAGGAAAGCCGTACTCGCCAAAGCCCTTGATCTGGTCAAAGCAGCGCGCGGCGAACTCCGGCTCATAGCCGCGCTGCACCATGCCCTGCACCATTTTCTCCTCGTAATTGCGGATCGTGCCTACGCGCCGGAAGGTCGCCATGGCGCGGCGCAATCCATTGGCCTCGTCGGGCGTGAATTTGGCGGCATCGATGGCGATCTGCATGGCCTGCTCCTGAAAGAGCGGCACGCCGAGCGTACGCCCCAGAATGCTTTTCAGCTCATCGGCCGGGCCATGCTCCGGTGCGGGCGAGGGATAGGTGACGGCTTCAGTGCCTTTGCGGCGGCGCAAGTATGGATGGACCATATCGCCCTGAATGGGGCCGGGGCGCACAATGGCGACCTGAATGACGAGATCGTAGAAGGCTTGAGGCTTCAGGCGCGGCAGCATGTTCATCTGCGCGCGGCTTTCCACCTGGAAGACGCCAAGGCTGTCGGCCCGGCACAGCATTTCGTAGGTGGCCTTGTCATCGGGCGGGATGCTGGCCAGCGTGTGGCGGATACCCTTGTGCTGTTCGAGCAGGTCAAACGCCTTGCGGATGCAGGTCAGCATCCCCAGCGCCAGCACATCCACCTTCATGATGCCCAGCGCATCGATATCGTCCTTGTCCCATTCGATGAAGGTGCGATCCTCCATCGCGGCATTGCCGATGGGGACGGTCTCGGTCAGCAGGCCCTTGGTCAGCACAAACCCGCCCACATGCTGGGAGAGGTGGCGTGGAAAGCCGATCAGCTGGCGGGTCAGGATGATCGCGCGGCGGATCATCGGGTTTTGCGGGTCGAGGCCTGCTTCGCTTATGTGCCTGTCCTCTATCGTTTTCCCCCAAGAGCCCCAGACCGTGCCGGCAAGGGCCGCCGACACGTCTTCGGTCAGGCCCAGCGCCTTGCACACTTCGCGCACGGCAGAGCGCGGGCGATAGGAGATGACGGTGGCGGTAAGGCCCGCCCTGTGGCGGCCATAGCGGGCATAGACATATTGCATCACCTCCTCGCGCCGCTCGTGCTCGAAATCGACATCGATATCAGGCGGTTCGCGGCGCTCCTTCGACAGGAAACGCTCAAAGAGAAGACTGCTGGTAGAGGGGTCCACCGAGGTAACGCCAAGGCAATAGCAGACGGCGGAATTGGCCGCAGAGCCGCGCCCCTGACAGAGGATGCCTTGCGCGCGCGCCCACGCCACAATGTCATGCACGGTGAGGAAATAGGCTGCGTATTTCAGCTCCGCGATGAGGGCGAGTTCCTTGATGAGCAGCGCCTTCACCTTGTCCGGTACGCCGTCCGGATAGCGCCAGTGAGCCCCCTTCCAGGTGAGGTATTCCAGATGGCCTTGCGGGGTGGAGCCGGGCGGCACCGGCTCATCGGGGTATTCATAGCGCAGCTCATCAAGGCTGAAAGTGCAGCGCGCGGCGATGGCTTGAGTTCGCGCGATGGCGGCCTCAAACCCGGCAAAGAGGCGGCCCATCTCGGCCGGGCTTTTCAGGTGCCGCTCGGCATGGGGTTCGAGGCGGAAGCCTGCCTCCTCGATGGTGCAGTGCTCGCGTATGCAGCTCATCACGTCCTGCAAGGGGCGCCGTTCCGGCGCGTGATAGAGCACGTCATTGACGGCCACGATCGGCACGCCTGCGCGCCGCCCCAACGCGTCCAGCATGGCGATGCGTTCGCGGTCCCGGCCGCGGTATCGCCAGGCAGCCGCCAGCCATACCCGCCCCGGCCAGACCGCGCCCAGCCGGGCCAGCACGGCCTCAAAGGCGGCACCGGGTTCTTCTGGCGGGATGACGATGAAGCACTGGCCGTCAGCCGCCTCCATCACATCCTCAAGGGTCAGATGGCATTCTCCCTTGGGGGCTTTCATCTTGCCCAGCGAGATAAGGGCGGAGAGGCGGCCATAGGCGGCGCGCGTTTCGGGATAGCAGAGAAGGCTTAAGCCGCAGGCAAGGTCGAGGCGCGCGCCGACCAGCAGTTTCAGCCCGTGTTCCTTCGCCGCGATATGGGCGCGCACCACACCGGCCAGCGTGTTGCGGTCCGCCACGCCAATCGCGGATAGGCCCAGCGCTTTTGCCTGCTCCACCAGCTCGGCGGCATGGCTTGCCCCGCGCAGGAAGGAGAAGTTCGTGGTCACCTGCAGTTCGGCGTAAGGGGCGTTGCTCATGGGAACAGCCCGCACACATACCAGCGCGGAGTGCCGCCGCGCTGATCATCATAAAGCCCCTCGCGCATCAGCCAGTAGCGGTGCCCGTCCTCGTCCTCCACGCGGTAATAATCGCGTGCGCGCACGCCATCTGCCTTGCCTCGCCACCATTCCGGACCGATCCGCTCCGGCCCGTCCGCGAGCGCCACGCTGCGTGTCACCCGACGCCAGGTGAAGCGGGCGGGCGGGCCATCGGGCAGGATCGCGATTGTTTCCACCGGCTCTGGCCGATCCAGCACGATGAGCGGGCGCGGGCCGGTGCGATGAGCCGTGGCGGGCCAGGGTTTCAGCGCGCCGGGAAAGACTGTCAGCGCCTCGCTGCGGCCCGGCACATGGCTTTCATGGGCAGTGAAGATGGCGACCAGATCATCGCCG
>CAZCEG010000208.1:2804-4794 GCA_964497275.1 uncultured Oceanicaulis sp. | reverse complement strand
GGTGCACCGGATACAGCAACTCGGGATCGAAACGCGCGATGCGCGCCAGCATCTTCATCGCAGGGCGGGCTTCATCGCGGCGCAGATGCGCGATGGCCGCCTCCAGCTCGTGCAGGCACAGCTTCAGCCACAGCTCGCTGGCCTGATGGATGATGATGAACATCATCTCGTCATGCTCGGCGGTGAGGGGTTTTTGCGCACCCAGAATTGCGTCCAGCGCCAGATAGCGCCCGTAGGACAGGCCTGCTTCCGGCGTCCAGTGGATGTCCTCGCCGTCAAGATCGACCGAGGTGGGAAAATGCTCGCTCATCGGGTCCTGCCGCCAATGCCTTCGGTCCGGTCTACATGCGTGGGCGCCGGGCGGCAACCAAGCCGCATTCCCATTCGCCAGTGCGAAGCGGGCAGGCGCCATACGGTTTGGCTTTCCGCAGGCGGCAAGCATGTGTAATCATCAGCCAACGCAGTAGCAGGAGACGGCCCTTGCGCACTCTTTTCCTTTCCGTCTGGTTGGGCGCTGGCGCGCTGGCGCTTGGCGCCTGCGGCGCAGGCGATGATGCAGCCGCGCCTGATGGCACAGCGAACGGCGCATCAACGGATATGGCGAGCGTCTCTGTCGCCCTGTCCTATCGCGAGCGCATTGCGCTGAGCGACACTGCAATAGCGCAGGCAGACCTCGTTGCCACGCCGCAGGGTGCTGGCGGGCCATTCGTCATCGCGAGGAGCGAGATCGAGCTGGGTGGCCGTCAGGTCCCTGCCGAACTGACCATCGAGTATGATCCGTCCGCCATTCCGGCCTCTGGCGAGCTGGCCGTTTCGGGCCGCATCATTGACCGGGCGACCGGCATGACCTGGCACACCCCGCAGGATGCGAGCTTTGCCGCAGGCAACCGCACCGCCGATCTCGGCATGATCATGCTGGAGCGCGCCGCCCATGCCGGCTCCGAGTCACGCCGCTTTACCTGTGAGGACGCCACCGGCTTCACGGCCAGCTATGTCAGCCCGCATGTCGATCTGGTGCTGGACGGCGAAAGCGTTCGGCTTGACCCTGTCATCAGCGCCTCCGGCGCCCGCTTCGAGGCAGGTGAGGCTGGCACTGAAAGTCACATCCTGTTCTGGAGCCGGGGCAACTCGGCCCTGTTTGCGCGCGGCGGTGTAGACCCCGTGACGTGTGAAGCAGAAATGCTTCCCGAACCGGTGGCCGAGGAACCCGCCGCCCCTGAAGCCGCCAGCGATGAGGCCGCCTATATCGCCCGTGGCAATGAGCCGGGCTGGCTTTTGCGCCTGTCGGGCGACGAGGCCGAATATCTCGGCAGCTATGGCGAGGTGCGTATCGCAGGCCGCGTGACCGCCCGCGAAGCGCTTGAAGAGGGCGAAAGCCGCCTGACCATCGAGGGCAGTGACGGCACGGTGCTGACCGCCTCAATCTCGGACCTGCGCTGTTCAGACACCATGACCGGAGTTACCTATCCCGACACGGTTACCCTGACGCTTGGCGAGGAGAGCTTCTCCGGCTGCGGCGGCGACGCGGAAAGCCTGCTGACAGGCGGGGCGTGGACCGTCACCCATGTGGCAGGCCAGGAAGTGCCGGGGCCACGGGCGGTAACGCTGGAATTTGACGGGCAGGGGCGATTGTCAGGGCAGGGGCCGTGCAACCGCTACTCCGCAGGCTATCAGCTCACCGGGGAGGGCCTGATCATCTCACAAGGCGTCTCCACCCGCATGGCCTGCGTCAGTGACCTGATGGCGCTGGAATCGGTGTTCCTGGAAACGCTGCAGGGCAGCCTCTCCACCAACATCGATGAGGAGGGCGTGCTCAGCCTCGGCGAAGGCCGGATACTGGCGGTACGGGAGTAGCTGGCGGAGGGGGTGGGATTCGAACCCACGGTACGGTTTCCCGCACGCCGGTTTTCAAGACCGGTGCCTTAAACCACTCGGCCACCCCTCCGGCAGCGCGCACCGTTTAGCCGCATAGCGGCCCGGCCTGCAAGCG